>NZ_JAJKGM010000049.1:0-19624 GCF_021412605.1 Clostridium celatum | reverse complement strand
AATAATAGAATTAGGCAGACTAAAGATATTATTTATGAAGATGGAAAATTTAAAATTATAGTAGATGAGCAGGGAGTGGCTTATCCAGGCATAACAACTAATCAATTAATTATAAAGGATAGTGGAAGAATTTCTACTGTTCTTTTTTATTTTCAGGTTGGAACAAGCTTAGATAGAGAAATAATTCAAAGCATAAGCAAGATTGAAGTGTTGGAGCAGTTAGATGAATATGTAGTTACTGCTTTTGCTAACTTAGATGAGTATGAAAAAAGGATAATAGCCGGTGATTCAGCTATTAGAAAACTTAATGATGATATGATTGCAGCCGAAAAAGTTAGAGATGCAGCAGAACAGAAAAGAGAAGAGTTTAAGTTGTTATTAGAAAGTAAACTTGAAAATGGAGAGTTTACAGGAGCTACAGGGGAGCAAGGGCCGCAAGGTATTCAAGGTGAAAGAGGATTACAAGGTCCACAGGGAGAAAGAGGATTACAAGGGGAGAAAGGACCACAAGGAGAACAAGGGATACAAGGCCCTCAAGGCCCTAAAGGCGATACACCAGATATGACAGCTTTTGAGGAAAAAATTAATGCGCAATACGAACAAATTAACACAAAGGTAATTTCTGTAGAAGAAAGAGTACAAGCTATAGAAGAAAATGGAGTAGGTGGAGGAAATGCTAATATAGATGATACTACTATTTCTAAAATTTCTACATGGTCTAGTGAAAAAATAGAAGACTTCGTACACACAAATGATGATGTAGTATGGAGTACAGTTCAAGGTGAAAACTTATCTATAGAGTACACTAAAGAAGGATATCTCAGAGAAGTTGAAATATGGGGTAATACTTTGCAGGATGATACTGATAGCGTCAATATTATTCATAGTTTTATAGGTAATTATAATTTAGATACGACTTCGGGTTATACTATGGTGGACAATAACTGTATTTGTACTGATTTTATAGAAATTAACCCAACTGAAAGTTATTATGTACACGGTTCTAGGACAGTTATTGTATGTGCATATGATGAAAATAAGAATTTCATAAGTGGAAAGCAAACAATATCTTATTTAAACCACCCTACTGATGTATCGGCTAGTAATTTTACATTACCTTCTAATGCTAAATACATTAAAGTTAGCATTAGAGATGTGAATACACCGTATCAAATTGTAAAAGGTACTAGTCCATTACCCTATGAACCCTATCATAAAGCTGATTTATCAAATATCCAACATCTAGGTGAGTTATATGTAGATGAAAGCGGGCAACCTATTCTTGATGGTGAAGGTAGAGAACAGTATAAGATTGAGATTGAGAGTAGGAATTTTTATAATGAAGAAGAATTATTAACAATTACACCTAAAACTCATAAAACAACAATTTTATTACCTTGCCAGTTATGCAAAGCTGGTGATGTTGCTGATAGGTTGTTCTGGGATAATGAGAAAGGTAAATATGTTGTTGAGAAGAACCTAAATCAAACGGTTACGTTTAATGGTTCAGAGGATTGGACATTAAATTGGGGTTCAAGTGATAATTATATAGGTTTTAACTTAGAAGGATATATCTCTGATTTTAAACGTTATAGTATGAATTATTTAAATAATAAAATTTTAACAAAGACAGAGTACTCATCTCTGACTACTAAAGATTTTGAGTGGATTTCTTTACATCCAAGTAGAATAGCTTTTAAAGTGGCTAAGAATAGGCTTTCTACGTCTGATTTAGAAGGTATAAAAGCATGGGTAAAAGATCTTTATGTGATATATGAATTAGATACTCCACAATTAATAGAAACAACTATATTAGAAGAAATAAAGCAACCAACTTACAAGGATTTAACTCACTTGTTTGTAACTGGTGGATTAGATGGAACTATAAAAGCTAAAGCACCTTTAGACGGTGGTAAAGCTATACAAAGTTTAGGTGCTAAGAATGTAGCTTTAAATGAGGAAGTTATCACATTAAGTTTAGAAAATGAAGAAATTAAAGAAGTAAATAATACTCAAGACATATTAATAGATACAACAATGATGGCTACAGATGAAGTATATACAATGTTAGAACCCATCTTAGAAATGATACCACAAACTATGTCTTTAGAAAGGAGCGTGAGTAAAATGGTAGATATGTATGTAGCTATGGTACAAAGAGGACTTAAAACAATAGAGCAAGTACCAGCAAGATATAGAGAAGAAGTTAGAGAAATACTTGCAAAATTAGAAAAGTAATTTATAAAAGTAATCTTTGAAAATTTAATAGTATTATATTTACAAAATATGCTATAATTAACTCATAATTGTATTAATTTTTCGTGAATATACTTAAATTGAAAGGAATGAATTAGATGGTAGAAGCAGAGTTAGTTGCTATTAAAGTATCACCTTTACTTATTAGTATTGGAATTATAATTATTATTGGAGTAGGCTTATTAATCTATATGAAAAAAAGAAATAAGTCATAATGTTAAACTTAGACGAACCAATGTATTATTTTAAGTTCGTAGATTATTAGAGTTAAAAGAGGGGGATATATATGAATAAAATTTATAAAAATCTTATAAAATCATTTTTATTTGGAATAGTAATTATCTGGGGATTTCTTTTTATGTTCATTGAGCTATTTAGATTTAATGGAAAAGATGCAGCACTCGCAATAATAGGACTATCCATTATATCAACTATAATTTACTGTACATACACAATAATTGATACAATAAAAGAATACTGTGGAAAATAAATTATTGATGAATAATTTTAAACTAAAGATGAACTAAAGTAGTATAAGGAGTGGTTGATTTATTATGGATAAAAAAATAAGTGTAAATTCTAATAAGACAGGTTGGTTATTATTATGCTTAACTGTAGGTGGAGTATTGGGGATACTTGTTTGGAATATGAAGTTGTTATAAATATGAATAATCTTAAATAAAAAATAATAAATATAAAGGAGTTGGTATAATGAAGTATATACTTTTTATAATTATAGGTTTTATAACATATTTTTTAGTTGAATTTCTATCCATAAATGTAGGATATGCTATAGGAGCAGGTCCAGGTGATATTGGACTAATCGTTACAGCAATATCTATACTATGTGGAATAATAGTGGTGTGTACATGCATTCTAGTAGATGCAATAAGAAATATAAAAATAAAATAATTATAGAAAACTTTAAAGTTATGCGAGTTAGTTGAGTATTAAACTTCTCTATAAACAAGAATTTGTAAAGTAGGTTTTGTGAACAGTTTTAAAGCAATGTTCTCTAAACAAAAATAAAATGGGGGGATTATTATAAAGAAGAAATTTATATTAATTATTACATTAATCATGACTGTAATAGTAATTTCAACCTTTATAGTGATTAATAGTAATGGTAGGGAAAAAAGTATAGAAGCAGCTTTGAATATTGAAACAACTAGTAATCATAGAATAATTTATGAGGAACCTACCGATAAAGGAAGTATTATTTTCGGCATTAGTACAGGGAATTTTAAAGAATATCTTTTCACAGCCTTTGTTAATAAAAACTTATTTGGATATAAGGATTTATACAGTGGAGTTTCCTCAATTGATGGCTTTGATGCAAGGGATTTAACAGTTCAATACTTTCCTGCAATTAAGCAAACTTCATTACCAATATATTTTGGAGTGATATTAAATAATGAGATAGAAACGGTAAGTGTAAAACAAGTTAATAGTTCAGAAGTTAAAATGGCAAAAATAATTGAAGCTGGTGGCACGAGAATCTGGCTTGTCTATATGAATGGCTTTGAAGGCACTGAATTTGAAATTGATGGATATAGTAGGGATGGAACTTGTGTCTATAATCTTAAGGATACCACTCCATGGAAAGTTGAGCAAAAACCTATTAAAAGCCCATATGAGTAATTTAAAAGTATTACGAGGATAAAATTAAATATTTAACTATGAAAATACCGTATTATTAAAAATTAATATGCGGTATTTTTTTAGTACGTAATTGATAAAAATTGTTACTTAAAATTGATATATATGAAAAATAAAAATAAGAATAGATATAATAGATGAGTGATTCCAAGAATATTAAATATAGTTAAGTCGTTAATAATATTATATTTCTATTATCTCTAAACTTATTTTTATTAAAGAAACTGAATAGGTTATTAAAGAAGTCAGATAAAATATAACTTCCTTAAAAGAGAATAAGTTGTTAATTAAATCCCGTAGCAATCAACTTATTCTCTTAAAGTGGGTGAAATAATTCACAGTAATATTTTATGAAGGGATATTAAATATATTCATGGAAAAGTTAGGAGCCGAAAGGCTCTTTTTTAATACAAAAAAATAAAAGGAAGGTGTAAAGATGGAAACAATAAGCATTGCATTAATTTGTAGCATTATAGGAGCAGGAATAAGTTATTTTACTTTTCAAAGAAATCGTACAAATGATATTAGAGCAGATACAAGAGAGGAAGCAGATACTAGGGCTAAATTAGATTACATAGCAACTGCTGTAGATGAAATAAGATTAGATAATAAAGCTAGGGATAGAGAAGTGACAGAACTTAAAGAGAGAGTTATAAGAAATGAAGAAAGTGTAAAATCAGCGCATAAGCGTATTGATGGATTAGAAGAAGAAAGAGGAGCGTGTTAATCATGGAAAATTTATTAACTTTTATACCGGAGTTTTTAATTATTGTTATTGTTGCAACTTATGTAATGGGTGTATTTCTTAAAAAGTTAGAAACTGTACCAGATAAGTTTATAACTTCATTGTTAATGTTATTTGCAATTACTATAGCTGTATTATTAAATATTATAAATACTCAATACAAAGTATCTTTAGATACTATAGTTAATGGATTGTTATATGGAATACTTTGTTGGGGTGTAGCTGTTGGAGTAAATCAAACATATAAACAATTAAATAAATCAGAATAATTGAAAGTGCCTATATGGTCTTCTTTTATTTTATATTTTAAGGAGGGAGATTAATGGTTAAAATTATAGAAACTTTAATACCAGCTAATACGAATGCTAGGCCTTGTTTACCATTGCTTGGATTTATAGGTGTTACTATACATGAAACAGGAAATAGAAATAATGGAGCAGGAGCAAAAAATCATTCTATTTACAAAACTGTAAATGGAGGATGGAATGCAGAAGAAAGTTATCATTATGTAGTGGATGATAAGGAGGCATATAGATTAGTTCCAGAAGGTGAGACTACCTGGCAAAGTGGAGATGGATCAAATGGAAATGGTAATAGAAAAACCATATCGATTGAAATATGTGTTAATCCAGATAGTAATTTTGAAACAGCTAAAGATAATGCAGCAATGTTAACTGCTGATATACTTAAAAGAAGGGGGATTAATTCAGCAAATGGATACGTTCATCAACATAATAAGTGGAGTGGTAAAAACTGTCCTGAAACAATAAGAGAAACTGGACAATGGAATGTTTTTGTAGATAGGGTTCAATTTTATTTAAATAATGGGACTAATCAAAATTCAGAATTAAATAAAGAGGAGATGAATTATAGTATGTATATTTTTTCAGCAAACTGGTACTTAAAGAAGTATCCTGATGTAGCCGCAAATAAGACTTATAAAGATAATCCATATTTACATTATGAGAAGTATGGTAAAAAGGAAGGTAGACAAGCTTTACCACCAATACCAGCACAATATAATGAAGGTGCTTATTTAGAATTAAATCCTGATGTTGCAGCAGCAGTTAAAAAAGGAACATATACAAGTGGACTACATCATTACTTACAATATGGATTCTGCGAAAGTAGAAAGATATGTAAAAATGATAGTATAGAAGCTATTAAAAAGAGATGTGAAGATCTAGAGGTTAAATTAGAAGAAATTAAAAAGATAGTAGAGTAATTATTAAGGCTAGTAGGTAGGAGGAATCTTACTTACTAGCCTTTTTTTAATTTACTTGACGAAATAGTTGAAAAAAGCAAAAATATTTGATAAACTTTTCCTAAAGGTATAAATTATAAAATAAATTTAGAAGGAGAGATTTTATGAGAGAAGAAAATTACACCTTATACTATTCCAATTTTATTTCAAATGAAGTGAAAGGAAAAATTTACGAAATATTTTATGTGGGAATAAGTGCTTATAATAGATTATTACAAGAAAATCCAGAAATGATAAACTCAAAGTTTTTCAAAAATATAGATGCCAGATTATTAACTTTTTTAGTCTATAGACAATATGAAGATGAGACATTAAAAGAAAAGTTTCCTTTGAAAATAAATATAAATAAAGTTAATAATTTTGGATATAATACTTTGATATTAGAGGATAGAAAATATAGACTTAGCATAGCTAAAACACTTAAAAAGTTTTCTTTACCTAATAAATCAAAGTACCGAAAATTCGAGTGTAGGAATAACTCTAAAGAAGATATACAGTTGAAATTTAATTTTGATGAAGTTAAGGTTAAATTAGAAGATGATAAGAGGTATTTTATAATTGGATTTAGTGTTAAAGGTGGAGAAATTGATCATTTAGATTTATTAATGCCAAATTCAAGCATGGACTATACAATAGTGAATATTGATTTGTTAGATGAATACTATCGTTGGATTAGTGGAAGTAAGGATGAACCAGAAGTGGAACAACAAATAGTAAGAATGAAAGAAGAGGCATTAAAATTCGTCAGCAATGAAAGGTGATTTTAATGAATACAATAGAAATTAATAGGTTAAACAATAAAATTATACCAGCTAAAATTCGAGAAGCAAGAATTGCTAGAGCTATGTCATTATCTGAATTATCAGAAAAAATAGGAGTATCAAGCCAAGCTATTTCACAATATGAGATTGGCACATCAACTCCTAGTGCTCCTATTTTAATGAATATTATACGAGAATTAGATTTTCCATCAACATTTTTTTACAATCCTAATGTTATTGATAATAGTATGAGTAGTAGTGCCACATATTTTAGAAGTAATAAAAATATTACAAAAAAAGTAAAAGAAGCTTTTAAAGTTAGAATATACTGGATTGATAATGTAAGAAATTTTTTAGGTGAATATTTGGAATTACCAGAATTAAATTTACCTAATTTTGATGATTTATTAATTGATGATGAACTTGATAGTTTGAAAATTGAGGAAATTGCTACAAGGTTAAGACAATATTGGAACTTGGGAGATGGTCCAATAGGGAATATGGTAAATTTACTACAAAAAAATGGATTTACTATTAGCAGATTAGAATTTAACAACAAAAAAGTAGATGCTTTTTCTAGATGGTATCAAGGGGTGCCTTATATAGTCTTAGGTTCTGATAAAAATTCTGCAGTTAGATCAAGATTTGACTTAGCACATGAATTAGGACATTTAATTATGCATAGACACATTAATCAAGATGATTTATCAAATAAAAATACCTTAGATAAAATAGAACTAGAAGCAAACCAATTTGCAGCAGCTTTTTTATTGCCATTAAGTTCATTTAATAAGGAAGTTATATCATCCTCTATAAATCATTTTGTTATATTAAAAGAAAGATGGAAGGTATCTATTAGTGCTATGATCAGAAGGTGTAGTGATGCAAATATTCTTACAGACAATCAAATTAGATATTTAAATTCACAGATGATAAAGTATAATTATTATAGAAAAGAACCATTAGATGATGTTATAAAGATAGAAGAACCTTATTTGATAAAGCAAGGCTTAAATCTGCTATTAGAAAATAATATTCTAAATAAGCAAAAGGTTTTGGATATACTATCACTTAATGCTATAGAAGCAGAAAAATTATTTTGTCTAGGAGATAATTTCTTTGGGGAAAATAATAAAATAATAAACTTAAAAGTTGTAAATCAAAGGTAGCAATATGCTACCTTTATTTATTTCTTTCTCCACAAAGTCTACAGCAACAATACCCACCAGGAGTAATTTCACAAGTATTTTCACTTCTTAAATCCTTAGTAGAACAATTATCACACCAACTACTATTACACCAGCAGTTATAATTTTCATTTACATCTTTATATTGAACAATACATTTCTTCATAATTCCACCATCCTCTATTTAAAGGATAACAGAATATATGTTTGCTATCAATGTAAAAATAAATATTAGTATAATACTATTATTTATTTATAGTATCTTTATTTAATTCAATATGTAGATTATTAATTTTTTCAAGAGTGTTATAAAAATAAAGCAGAATACAACTAATAGTAAAAAGAGTAGTAACAAGAGCAAGTAAAATTACAATTAATATAAAAATAATTAAATTAAATATCAAATATATCACCTCATTAATATGTTTTACATTAAAAGGAAATTTAAACATCTCATAGAATAAATATTATAGGGGTGGTGTTATGGTTAAAAATAGATTATTAGAAATAAGATTAAAATTAGGTTATAGATATGCTAAAGATTTTGCAGAATACTTAGGTATAAACAATCAACAATATTCTAGGTATGAATCTAACAAGAGTCAACCAACATTGGAGACTGCATATAAAATAGCGAAAAAACTAAATATAAAAATAGAAGATTTAATAGAGGAGCAGTGAGTATAGCTTCTCTTTTTTTATGATTTAATAGACTATTTAATCAATTAAAAATAAAAAAATAAAAAAAATCGATTAAGTAGTCAACTTTTAAATACATAAGGCATACATTAAAGTATAAAGACAAGCAAGGACACACACTTCATTAAAAATGAATGCCATACAAAGGCAATAAATGTGAGAAGAGGTGTAATGATGATACTTGGAGTCGATTTGGGAAACTGGAACGTAAAGACAAGTGAAGAGGATATATTTCCTAGTAGGTATACAGTTGTAGAAAACATCTTAGGCTCTACCGGAGATGTTTTAGAGTACGAAGGAATTAAGTATTACATGAGAGAAGGAAAACTTGAAAATAACTATGATAAAGCTAATAAAGAAACTAATGAAATTTTATTTTTATATTCATTAGCATTACAAAAAGATACTTGCTTTAAAGCAGTTGTTGGACTTCCTGCACTAGCCTATAAAACTAATAGAGAAATATTTAAGAATAAGTTATTAAATCAAAAAATGCATGACATTATATTGAATGGAACATATAAAAAAATAATTATAGAAGATTTAATAGTATTTCCAGAAGGAGCAGGAGCTTATTTTAATTTAGTTAATAGACCTAAAAACTGTGTAATTATTGACATTGGTGGAGGAACCATTAATATAGTTAGCTTTAAAAATGGTAAATTAGATAAGTGTACAACTATAGGGAAAGGTATGATAGAACTTTATAACCAGATAAGAGATTATCTTAATGCAACTTATACTTTGAAATTAGAACTTGAAGATATTGAAGTAATAATGAGAGAGGGTTTAAAAGTTGATAACGAGGAAATATCTTTTACTTTTATAAAGCCGATAATTAATGCATTTATAATTGATCTAATGAATGAATTAAGAAATTTTCCTATAAGGACAAGTAAAGTTTTGTTAAGCGGTGGAGGGAGTAAGCTTCTAAAGGCCCCATTAAGTAATATACCAGGATTAGAAGCAATAAAAGATTACCTATTTGCAAATGCAAATGGATTTAAAAAGGTAGGTGAAGCTAAATGGAAAGAATGAGGATAGTAATTAACTTCAAGAATACACCTGAGGATATTGAGCTTTATAAAGAATTAAAAAAGCATAGTAGCATAAGTGGATATGTGAAAGATATACTTAAAGGAATTATAAATAACACATCTATAGATAGCAAAGAGAGAAACTCAAATGATGATATTTTTGATGGAATTAATGATATTATCGGAGGGTAGATATGAAAATATTTAATAATTACAAAGAAGTAGCAGAATTTATTGGATGTAAGTATTGGGAAGTTGAAGAGGCTGATAATAGATATATTGGAAGAAGATATTTTCAAGTTAATGGGATTGAACTATTTAAACATTTTAAAAATAATAAGATTCATTATATAAAAATAAATCAAGGAGATAATGAAGATTGCAAGAAATACTTTATGGAATATGAGCGACACGAATACACATGGTTAGTCTATGTAGATGATATAGAAGGTTGGCAACATTGTGAAGTATTAAATGTTGAAAATAATCTATTGGGAATAATAAGAGCTACAGTAGTTACTCCAGAAGGTACTAAATTGAATAGAAGAGTGAAATTTGCATTAGATGAAGAAGATGAAGAGTTTAGGCAGGATGGATGTATTTATTTTATAGAAAAATAGCAATAAAATAGCCCTAAATCTTAATGGCAAGACTTAGGGCCAAGTAATTACTTTTGAAACTTGTTTCTACAAGTAATTTATGCGATAAACATTAAAAAAATGACTATTTTATTAAATTAACTAAAAATTACTATTGCAGATACAACAGCAAAGCATGCAAAGTAACCTAATGCGAAAGTAAACATGAAACACCTCCGACAAAATTAATATTAATATTTTAACCAATTCTATAAATAATATTCAGGGGGAATTATGGAGGTAGGAATTACTTTAAATAATAAATTAATTTATAGTAAAGACTTTTCTAAAAAAATTTATAATGAAGAGTTTGCTAAAGTTGTGCTTAGAGATAAAAAGTTAACTAGATGCGCAGTGTTTTTAATAGCAGGACTTAATTATTCTACTAAGGTTATGGCAGATGTGAGCGAAACAATGGCTAAGATGGATAATGCAGGCTTTATATTTTTAGGATTAATACAAAGAATAGGATTTTGGGTATGCTTATTAGGGTGCTTATTAGAGATATTAGTGGCTGTATTTAAAGAAGGTAGAGGAAAGAATGCGTTATTACCAGTAGCTCTAAAGTGGATTGGATTATTTGCAGCATTTTATTTATTACCTACTGTTTTCCAATTAATTAAAGATTTATTTTCATAGGAGGTAAAATAAATGGTTGAAAATATTTCTAATGAAATAGTTTTAGGCTTAAAAAATTCAATTTTAAAACTTTTAAAGTGGATCTTATCAGGAGTAGTAGTAAATGCTTTTTGGATATGCTTAATTATCTGTATGATTTCATTAGTGTTGTATATATCTGGATTAAAGAAAGCTGGCAAGTATTGCACAGTAAGCTTTATAGTTTATATTGTATTAGAAGCTATAGGAAGTGCTTTCCTATGATTAAGAGTATAAAACTAAGTAAGTATTTTGAGTTAGTAAAACCAGAATATAGTTATATACAAGTTATTCCACATAAGAGCATTAGAAATTATAATAGTGCGAATATAGCTAAAGCAATAGCTTATACATTTAAAAGAGCAGATAAGATGATTAAAATTGAACAAAAAAAGTTGTTTTTTAAAACTAACTTTAAAATTAGTTATGTTATAGACATTAATAAAAGCAATGCCAGTTTTTATTTTATAGTTCCAAAGCCATTTGTTAATGTTATTCTAGAGAAAATATGCGAGATATGGTCAAAGGCTACAGTTAAGATTTTAGATGATCCTATAAATGGATTTACTAAAAATGCAGAGTATTATGAGTTAAGTTATAAGAAAGAAGATGCTTTAAGCCTTAATACTGATTTTAGAAGTAATGAGCCTTTAAACTCTATTTTAAATGTAATGGATATAATGAAAGATGATGATAGAGTAACTATTATTTATAACTTTGTATCTAATCCACAATTCAACTGGATTGATAGATATAACAACACCATGAATAAGATAAGAGAAAGAAAATCTATAGATAAAAATATATTTAGTATTAATGCTATTTGTAGAAATACTTTAATTTATATTTTAGATACAATAAATGCAGTAATAGAAGTAATTAATGACTTTACTGGTGGTAGCAATAAAGAATCTAAGGAAAGTATGTATAATGTAGTTTTAGGAATTTTGGAGAAGCAAGATGAATTAAGTGTGGCTACTAAGAAGAAAAAGGATTCAACTGTAATTAATACTCAAATAGGAGTTATAAGTGATAGTATTGATGATACTAGGAAAAATAATAATGTTATTGCAGTTACTCAAGCTTTTAGAAGCATAGATGGTGATAATGAATTAGTATCTGATAGGGTTAAGACACCTTTTACATTAGAACAATATAATTATAATACTAAGATAAGTACAGTGTCAGTTGAAGAAGGTTCTAATTTTATACAAATACCAGCTAGAACACTTCTTAATCAGCACAAAATAGATCATATAACAGTAGAAGAAGCAGCAGTACCAGATGAATTAAAAGTAGGATACATTTCTTTGGGGGAGAATAGAAATAAAGGAAATGTTATTAACACATATTTAGAAGATGATTATGACATAGGTTCATTGCCACTAATGATTTTAGGCAGACAAGGTGGAGGGAAATCCACCTATCTAGCTAACTACTGTAAGTATGCTATGAGTAGGAATGAAAGTATATTTGTATTAGATTATATTAAGAACTGTGAAATGAGTAGAGATATTGAAACAGTAGTACCAAAGGATAAGTTGGTTATTTTGGATTTCTCTAAAGTAGAGAATTTACAAAGCTTTTCTTATAATGAATTGAAATTTAAGGAAGACACATTTGAAAGCAAATATGAAGTTGCTAATAAGAAAAGTCAATTGACTTTAGAATTAGTTAATTCAATTAATTTAAATGGAGATCCATTTTCCCCAAAGATGGAACGGTTCCTGATGTCAGCTTGTGATATAGTTTTTACAATTAAAGAGAATGCAACTTTTAAAGACATAATAAGATGTTTAACGGACCATAAATACAGGGGGAATATCATTAATAATATTCCTGAAGAGTATATAAAGAAATTTGAGGAAGATATATCAGCGCTTGAAGAGTTAGATGAATGGTCAAAAGCAACAAAAGATACACCATCAGAAAAGATTGGTACTAGGGAAAGTAAAATCGAAGGTGTATTAGATAGAATGACATTACTTAAAAGGGATTTTTATTTGAAAATGATGTTTAATAAAGCACCAGATGATAATGTTAATTTCATTGATCTAATGGAGCAAGGGAAAGTTGTATTAATAAGGCTACCTCAAAGTAAATTTAAAAAGTATGTTAAAAATGTTATATGTACTTTTTTAATGACTAAGCTATGGACAAGTGTTGAAACTAGGGGAGACATTTATAAGAAGCCCACACGAACTCATATTATAATAGATGAATTGAGTCAGATTCATACAGCAGAAATGTATTTAGATTCTATTATAACCGAAACAAGAAAGTATGGATTTAAACCAGTTTTAACAGGACAAAGATTATTTCAGCTTAGTAAACAATTTATAGAAGATTTAAAGAGTGCTGGAGCAAGTTTTATGATGTTAAAAGGTAGTTTAAAAGAAGATTTTACTTACTTTAAAGAAGAAATAGGAGAAGATTTTACTTATGAAGATTTAGACAGTATGGAACAATACAGTAGCTTAAATTTAATTCAATATTCAAAAGGTTTCACTAGTTTTATAACTAAGTTACCTAAACCTGTATAGACTAGGGAATTACCCCTAGTCCTTTTAATTTATAATTCTTCTAGTAAAGTAAAGTTTTGACGGCAAAAAAACGGCAAAAACATCTTTCACTTTCTTTACTTTATATTCAATTTAAGATGGTGTATAATCAATACAAATGGCTTAAAGTCGTGATTATGTAATGGAAAGTATTAGGAGGAATGTAAATTGGCTTTAACACCGATGATGAGACAATATATGACGATTAAAGAAAATTATCAAGATTGCATTTTATTTTATAGATTAGGAGACTTTTATGAAATGTTTTTTGATGATGCTAAGACAGCTTCTAGGGAGTTAGAATTAGTGTTAACAGGAAGAGAATGTGGATTAGAAGAAAGAGCTCCTATGTGTGGAATTCCATTCCATGCTGCTGCTAACTATATATCAAGATTAGTATCTAAGGGGTATAAAGTAGCAATATGCGAACAGGTTGAAGATCCAGCTCAAGCTAAAGGTATAGTTAAAAGAGATGTAATTAAAATAATAACACCAGGAACATTTATAGAAAATTCAACTGATGAAGAATATAAAAACACTTATATTATGAGTATAGTAGAAGAAGATGGATATTTTGGAATTGCATCTTCAGATATTTCTACTGGAGAGTTTAAAACTACATTTTTTAAGAATTTAAAAACAACATTATTAGATGAGATATCAAAAATATTACCTAAAGAAATTGTTGTAGATATTAATTTTAGCGAAGATACATTGAATGATATTAGAAGTGTTAACAACTGTTTAATTACAAAAAAAGATATCAAGACATTTAAGTGTGATGATTACGAACTTATACAACAATTTAGTGAAGTAGAAGTATCGGGGCTAAATGCTGTTAGTAAGTATGCCTCTTCAATATTACTTAAATATATATTAGATACGCAAAAGATTAATTTAACTAATATTAATGTACTTACAACATATGATATTGTAAATTATATGACTATAGATAGTAGTTCGAGAAGAAATTTAGAGCTAACAGAAAATATAAAAGAAAAATCTAAAAAGGGAAGTTTAATATGGGTACTAGATAAAACATCAACTACAATGGGAGGAAGAACTTTAAGAAAGTGGATAGAAGAGCCTCTTATAAGTTTAAAGGATATTAATGATAGATTAGATTCTGTTGATGAGTTGTTTGATGATATATATTTTACTGATGAACTTAGAGATTTATTAAAGAATATATATGATATAGAAAGAATAGTGGGTAAAATATCTAACAAAAATGTTAATGCTAAAGATTTAGTTTCATTAAATAATTCGTTAAAAAAGTTACCAGAAATAAAAGAGAAGCTTTCAACATGTAAATCTGAACTTTTAAGCTCATGGTATGAAAAGTTAGATACATTAGAAGATATTAGTTCAATTTTATCAAGTGCTCTTTTAGAAGATCCTTCTACCTCTGTTAAGGAAGGAAATATAATTAAAAATGGATATTCAGAAGTTGTTGATGATTTGAGAGAAGCTAAATTTAATGGTAAGGAATGGATTGCTTCTTTAGAAAATAAAGAGAGAGAATTTACAGGGATTAAATCGCTAAAAATAGGTTATAATAAAGTTTTTGGATATTATATAGAAATATCTAAAGCAAATTATAGTTCTATTCCAGAGGGAAGATATATTAGAAAACAAACATTAGCTAATGCAGAACGTTACATAACTGAAGAATTGAAAGTTATGGAAGAAAAAATATTAGGTGCAGAAGAGCAGTTAATAGCATTAGAATACAAACTATTTGTTGAACTTAGAGATAAAGTTGAAAGTCAAATACCAAGGCTTAAAAATAGTGCGAATATAATATCATCATTAGATGCTATTACAACACTTGCTAAAGTTGCAATGGAAAATGATTATATTAGACCTAATATAAATAATGAAGGTATTATTGATATTAAAAATGGAAGACATCCAGTTGTAGAAAAAGTTATTAATAATGGAGAGTTTGTATCAAATGATACTTATATTAATAAGAAGGAAAATAGATTTTTATTAATAACTGGCCCTAATATGGCTGGTAAATCAACATATATGAGGCAGGTAGCACTAATAACATTGATGGCACAAATAGGTTCGTTTGTACCAGCAAGTTATGCTAATATTTCAGTATGCGATAAGATTTTTACAAGAATAGGTGCATCTGATGATTTAGCTGGTGGAAAATCTACTTTTATGGTTGAAATGTGGGAAGTATCTAATATATTAAAAAATGCAACTTCTGATAGCTTAGTTTTATTAGATGAAGTAGGAAGAGGAACATCTACATATGATGGACTTAGTATAGCATGGTCTGTTATAGAGTATATTTCTAATAAATAAGAGTTAAAATGTAATACATTATTTGCAACACATTATCATGAGTTAACAAAACTTGAAGGAATAATTGAAGGTGTTAAGAATTATTCTGTTGCAGTAAAAGAGACAAATGAACAAGTGGTATTTTTAAGAAAAATAGTTGAAGGTGGGGCAGATCAATCTTATGGTATAGAAGTTGCAAAACTTGCAGGTTTACCAAAGGAAGTTATAAATAGAGCAAAGGTTATTTTAGCTAAATTGGAAAAGGATAAATCTTTTGAAATTGATAAATTATTTGAAGTAGAGTTAAAAGAAGAAGCTGTAGAAAATGAAGAACAAGCAAAAGAAGAAGTTGCTGTTGAAGCTATAGAATCAAATGATGTGTTTGATAAAGAAAATTATCATACAGTAAATGAAGAGGTTAATAAATTTAACGAATCTAAAAATGAAACAATTCAAATGGACTTTTCAATGATAGAAAAGGAAGCATTAATAAAAGAAATATCAAATATTGAGGTTATGATGATGACACCTCTAGATGCTATGAATACCTTATTTAAAATAGTGCAAGATGCAAAGAAATTAAAATAAGGGGTATATCAATATGAAGAGAATAAATATATTAGATGAACATACTTCTAATAAAATTGCAGCTGGAGAGGTTGTTGAAAGACCTTCTTCAGTTGTAAAGGAACTTGTAGAAAATTCTATTGATGCAGATGCTAAGAATATTACTGTAGAGATTGAAGAAGGTGGTATATCACTTATAAGAGTTATTGATGATGGTAATGGTATATATAGAGATGATATAGAGAAAGCTTTTATGCCACATGCAACATCGAAAATATCAAGTGTAGAAGATATTTATTCTATAAATACACTTGGGTTTAGGGGTGAGGCTCTTCCATCTATAGCATCTGTTTCTAAATTAACACTAAGAAGTAAAACTTCAAATTGTGATTTAGGTATGGAAATAGTTTTAGAAGCTGGAGAAAAGAAATCATTAATTGATGTAGGTATGAATAATGGCTCTGTAATGGAAGTAAGAGATTTATTTTATAATGTTCCAGCAAGAAGAAAGTTCTTAAAATCTACATCAAGAGAAGGGAGTTTGATAAATGATATTATATTAAGAATTGCTTTGGCAAACCCCGATGTTTCTTTTAAATTATATAATAATGGAAAAAAGATTATACACACATATGGTGATGGTAATTTAAGTAATGTAATTAGAACTATTTATGGGAAGAATATTTGGGAATATACATTACCATTTAATTACGAAGATGATAGTTTATATATACATGGTTATATAGGAAAAGAGGATATTGCTAGAGGGTCAAGAAATAATGAGAGTATTTTTGTAAATAATAGATATATAAAGAATAAGACTATTGTTGCAGCAGCTGAAAATGCTTTTAAATCATTTTCAACTGTAAATAAATTCCCATTTTTTGTTTTATTTATTGATGTTTCACCTGAATCTGTAGATGTAAATATACATCCTACAAAGGCTGAAATAAAATTTAAAGACGAAAGAATAGTATATAAACGTGTTTTTGATGCCATACATTCAGCATTAAAAGAGGATATTTTTAAATCTTTTTCAGAGAATAGTATAAAAGAAAATCAAGAAGAATTTGAAGAAATTAAGTTAAACATAGAAGAAAATAATAATCCATCAGTAAATGAAGAAGTAATTATAAGCAAAAGAGAACCTTCAATTGAAAATGTATATAATAGTGTTACTATTGAAGATGTAATTAAAGAAGAGGAACTTTACAATAAGTTAAAAAACTTAAATAAAGATACTCAAGATGGCAAAAATGCAGAAAATAATAGTATTACTTCTGAAAATAAAAATTCAATAAGTGAAATATTAATTAAAGATAATGAAGATAATAAATATAGAGATAGTGATAATATTATTGATAATGAAGTTAATATTGCTAAGCTTGAAATTGATAATAAGACTCCTAAGTTTCCGAAGCTTAGAATTATAGGTCAATTTAATAAAACATATATATTAGCAGAGCATCTAGATACATTATATATAATAGACCAACATGCAGCTCACGAAAAGATAATATATGAAAAGTATGTTAAAGATATAGAAAATAAAGAGATAGTTGTACAGTCTTTATTAATTCCATGTATAGTAGATTTGTCATTTGATGATTTTGAATGCTATAAAGAAAATATAGATATATTTATTAATTCAGGTTTTACTATTGAAGAATTTGGTGGTAATACTATTGCATTAAAGGAAGTTCCTTATTTTTTAGGAAAGTTAGATGCTAAAAATTTATTATTAGAAATGATAGATAATTTAAAGAATTTAGGAAGTGGAAAAACTACAGAAGTTAAATTAAATAAAATTGCTAGTATGGCATGTAGAAAAGCTGTTAAAGCTAATGATTATTTAACTCAAATTGAAATGGAAAAACTTATTTCTGACTTAAGATATATTGATAACCCTTTTAATTGTCCACATGGTAGACCTATAATAATTAAATTTACAGAATATGAATTAGATAAGAAATTTAGAAGAATAGTATAGAAAGGTTTTTTACATGAATAAAAAAGTATTAGTTTTAGCAGGGCCTACAGCTGTAGGTAAAACAGAATTATCATTAAAATTAGCAGAAAAGTTGAATGGTGAAATTATATCTACTGATTCTATGCAAATATATAAGTATATGGATATAGGTTCAGCAAAGATATCGCAGGAAGAAATGAAAGAAATAAATCATCACTTAATTGATGTTGTAGATCCTAATGTTGAGTTTTCTGTTGTAGATTTTAAAAATAAAGCGCAGAAGGTTATGGATGAATTAATAGAACATAATAAACTTCCTATATTAACTGGTGGAACAGGGCTATATATAAATGCATTAACATGTAATATGAATTTTACTGAAGCTGATAAGGATGAAGAGTATAGAAAGTATTTAAATGAACTAGCTGATGAAAAAGGTGATAAATTTATACATGATATGCTAAAGGAGATTGATCCTATAAGTTATAATTCAATTCATTATAATAATAGAAAAAGGGTTATAAGAGCATTAGAAGTCTATAAAGTTACTAATAAACCATTTAGTTCTTTTAATTCAGGAGAAGAGTTTTATAATAGTGAATATGATGTATACTATTATGTATTAACTATGAATAGAGAAAAGTTATACGAAAGAATTAATAGAAGAGTAGATATTATGTTTGAAAAAGGGCTGTTAGATGAATGTATTAAACTAAAGAAAATGGGGTATAATTCATTTATGCAGTCTATGCAAGGAATTGGTTATAAAGAGATATTTCTATACCTTGAAAATAAAATAACATTAGAAGAGGCTAAGGATATGATTAAGCAAGGTTCTAGAAACTATGCTAAAAGACAATTAACATGGTTTAGAAGAGACCCAAGAGCGGTTTTCCTAGATAAAGATACATTGTCTGAAGAGGAGATATTAGAAAGAATAATTAATGATTTAAATTATAAAAAATAAATATTTAATTTTATGGAGGTGTAATATAATGAAAGAAAGTAATAACTTGCAAGATATATTTTTAAATAATGCAAGAAAAAATAAAATTTTAGTATCAATATACTTGGTAAATGGGTTTCAATTAAGAGGTTTTGTTAAGGGATTTGATAATTTTACTGTTATTTTAGATTGTGAAGGTAAACAAATGATGGTATATAAGCATGCAATTACTACTATTACTCCTAGTAAATTAATTAACTTAAATGAAAATGATAATTAAAGATGAAAGTTTTACTTTCATCTTTCAGACTGCTGACAAAGTGTCAGTAGTCTTTAATTTTATACAAATATGTAATATAATTTAAAATATATTAATT
>NZ_JAJKGM010000048.1:0-22093 GCF_021412605.1 Clostridium celatum | reverse complement strand
GGATATAATGTGGGGAAAAGGTAATTATCAAGAGAATTATATAAAGATAAGAGAAAATAGAGATATTGTTTAGTTCGTAATTCAAATATATTAAGAAATAGAAGGAGAGGTAAATATGAAAGAAGAAAATATAAAAGTTAATTATGAAACTATAGGAGTTATGGAGCAAAGAAACTTAATTGAAGCTACAAGAAATTTAGGTAAAGCAATGACTAAGGAAGAGTATTTTTCTATAATGCTTGTTTACCAAAGAGTTATAGATAGACTTGTAGGCGAAGCAGAAAAGCAAGGAATAGAGATATAATCTATTACACAATTCAAAAAAATTGTGATGTAAAACAATAGATAAAAACTAAAAGAACAAAAGATAAACTTTACATAATGTTGAGTTATGTGAATAAAATTTTCAAAATAGGGCATTTTTGGAGGAGATGAATTTTATGGTTAATAATACTCTAGAAAATAAAGGTGTCACTAAAGAATGTGCTAAATATTGCATGCAAAGTATAGTAAGGCTTTTAAATGGAGATATTAAGAAGTTTGAAGAATATGCAACTAAAGCATTGGAGATAAACAGAGAAATAGAAGAGAAAGTTAGTTGGACAAGCTGTTCTTTTAAAGTAAATGGGAAGAAAGTAGAAGCAAAGATTAACATGAAAACACAAGAGATAAGAGATTTAGAAGGTAATCTTTTAAGAGAAGGTGTTATTGTTGGGGATAGTAATTAATTTAATAGTTATAGCATCTGCAACTATTGTAATTTTAATTATATCGGCTATTGTAGTTGGTTCTAAATATGAAAAAGAGTTTATGACTAGCTGGGAAAAATGTAACGGAAATTGCAGGAGCTGTAAAGATGCAGGTCAATGTATGAATAGACCTTATAAGTAAAAGGAGGGTAGAATTTATGAAATGTTCTCATGAAAGATTGAGTAAAACAATTAATAGTGAAGTTTTATTTTGTAATGATTGTGGAGAAATTATTGACTTTCAAAGTGAAATATTAAAGGGTAAAAATGAAAAGTTAGTTAGTGAAAATAATGAATTAAAAGCATGGATAAGGGAAGTTGAATTAAAAAATGATGCACTAGAAAAAGAAAATGATATCCTTAGAAAATGCTTAAAAGAGGTTTTATAGATGAAGATATTTCAAATTGAAGCTAATTTAAATGTTAGACATTTATATGTTGTTGAAGCCGAAACAAAAGAAGAAGCTAAATCTTTCATTGAAGAAAAAGAAAGATGTAAAGGCGAATGGAAAGATAGAGCTCATGTTAAAGATAAGGTTTGGTTAGGAAATATATCAAACCAAGCGATAGAAATAAAAGAGATTTGGGAGGAATAGACATGGAAACAAATTATGAATGGATACCAGTTACTAGAGAGGAAGTTATGAATAATAATCCTTATACACCAATAGTTGAAAAAGGAATAGAAGAGATTGATGATTAAGAAAAGTATTATAGGACAGTTGAAAGATGGAACTAGATATAACATAAGAGGAAATGAACTAATTATAAACAATAGAGTATGGTTCAAGGGAACTAAAGAAGAGATAGAAAAATATATGGAGGAGAGATTGAACAATGAATAAAGTAGTGATTATAGGGAGACTTACAAAAGATCCAGAGCTTAAATATACTCCAGGAAATGGAACAGCAGTAACAACATTAACTTTAGCAGTTGATAATTACAATAGTAAGAGTGGAGAAAAGGGCGCAGATTTTATTCCGGTAGTGATATGGGGGAAGCAAGCTGAAAATACTGCTCAATATATGGTTAAAGGAAATCAGATTGCTATAAGTGGTAGAATTTCAACTAGGTCATATGATGCAAAAGATGGTAGTAAAAGATATGTAACAGAAGTAGTAGCAGATATGTTTAATGGAGTGCAGTTTTTATCTAAGAGCAATGGAACTAATAGTACAAGCAATAATACTGAAAATGATGTGTTTAATGGAATGAATTTTGCAGATGATATGACACCAGTAGATGATGGAGATATGCCATTCTAATGGATACATCAAGGAAAATACTAACTAATAAAGATACATGTTATTTTTGTATTTACTTTCAACAATTAAGTAGCAATGGAAGAAAAACTTGTAGTGGAAGATGCAAAGTAACAGGAAGAATATATTCAAGGGCTAATAAAGCATGCAAAAAGAATTTTAGAAGTAAGGACCAAATTGGACTGTTCGGTATATCCGAATAGTTCAGGTCCTGATAAAAAGAGAGGTATTAGATAATATGGAATATATAAACGATATAAACATTCAAGAAGCAGTAATTAATGTATTAGATAATAATGGAGCTGAACCAATTTTAAATGAATTTACTTTAGAATTAACGGAAGATACTTATAAATTTTTATATAAGCATATAGAAAAATGTTTAAAAGATGAAGAATTAAAAACAGCAGTATTTAATCCAGAAAGAAATATAGTTAGAGAAATAACTAAGGATTATTTAAATGGAATGGATAAAGATTTTATAGAGTTATCTAAAGAATTATCTAAGCAGTTATTTTCAATAATGAAATGTAATTGCAATATACCATCATGTGATTTCATAACAGTATCTTTGATTACAGATATAGGACCACTTATAGGGATACTTAAGATGGATTATGTTAACACTTTTACTCATCAAATAGATATTTTTGACAATAAAATAGCAGTTGGATTATTAAAACATGGTTTAACTTTACCTGGAAGCAGTCAAAAGATACAGAAAGCAGCATTTGTTAAACCTACAAGAGAAAAAGCAAAATGCGATTTATATATCTTAGATAAAATGAAGAATGTAAAAAGTGATGATGAATATGGAATTAATTACTGGACAAACTCATTCTTAAATTCTTGTATAGTCACAAATGAAAGGGATAATACTAAAGTCTTTATGAGAGCATCTGAAACTTGGATAAGAAATAACTTAATAGAAGATGCTGAAAAGGCTGAAAAGATAAGAAGAGAAATTAAAGAGAAGTTAGTAGCTGAAGATAATATAAATGTTGAAGAAGTAGCCGAAAATCTATTAGGGCCTGGACAAAAAGAAGACTATAGAATGTTTATGGCCAGAAATTGTGATGAAGAGTTTACAATAGATAAGAAGTATGTGGAAAAGAAACTTAAAAGGGTTAGATTAAAGATTGATAAGGATATAGATTTATATATTAACCAAGAAGCATATAAAGACGCATCAAAGTTTGAAATACAAAGAAATGGTGATGGAAGTATCAATATGATAATTAAGAATGTTGTAAACTACATTGAGAAATAAGGAGGAAAACTTATGGAAAATGGGAAAAGAGAGTTTAAGATTATAGAAGATAAACTTTATAATTTCTTTAATAAAGAAAAGAAGATAGCAACTTTAAACTATCGTATAGAGATATTAAAGAAGCAAATAGAAAAAATTGATCAAGAGCTTAAAGATTGTGATGTGAGCATAGAAATAGAAAGTAGTAGTCCAAGTTTTGAGGAGAGAGTTCAAAGTTCATCAGATGGTACAAGCTATGCAGAGAGAGAAGTTATAAGAATAACTGATTTAAAACTAAAGAGAAAAGCTGAGAAGGAAGTTGAAATAGAAGAGTTTTTAGCATTAATAGATAAAATAGAATTAGATAATGCTATATTAGAATATAATTTACAATTTATTAATGAAGAATGGCATAAATTATTAGAACTTAAATATAAAGATAAAAAAAGTGAGCAACAAATAGCAATTGAAATGAATATGAGTCAATCACAAGTTAATAAGATAAAACAAAAAGTTATATTTGATATTAAGAGATGGGAAGAGTGGAGAGAAAAGAGTTAATTGAAATAATTATTAAGGAGATAAATAGTAATGAGAAATTTAAAAGAATATATTAAAGACTTAGAAGTTAATGTATTAAAAGATTTGTTAGAGCAGTATAAATGGGAAACGGAGTGTAAACTTGATAGCCATTTAGAAAAGATAAATTTAATTGAAAAAGAATTGAAATTAAGACTTAACTAATTCGCAGTTCAAAAATAGGAGGTTGTTATGTGGGGAGAATTTTGTGATATATATTCACCATCAGCTGAAGAAAAAATGAAATTAATTTATTTATTAAAAGGTTAAATTCAGATATCCAAAGATTAGATTTAGATAAAGATGAATTAATTATGATAGTTGAAAATTTATATAGAGAATAA
This sequence comes from Clostridium celatum, assembly GCF_021412605.1. Classification (NCBI taxonomy): domain Bacteria; kingdom Bacillati; phylum Bacillota; class Clostridia; order Eubacteriales; family Clostridiaceae; genus Clostridium; species Clostridium celatum. The sequence continues at coordinate 17,909 of NZ_JAJKGM010000048.1, read as the reverse complement.
TTTGAAATTATTGCGAACTAAATAATAAAATTTGATCCTTGAAAATTGAATAGTACGGTATTGTAAAAATATGTTATAATTAATTTATAATGGTATTATATTGTACAACAACTATAATATGCAAAGTATTAAATGTTGTATAATTAATATAATTTTAAGTATAAATTAGGAGGGATTAATTTGAGACCAGCATTAGTAATAATTGATATGCAAAATTGGTTTTTTAGAAGCGCAGAAAGAAGAGTAAGGTTGCCAAAACTTATTTCATCAATCAATGAACTTATAGATATTGCGAGTGAAAAAGAAATTCCAATATATCAGGTTTTAACTATACATAAAAGCGATAGGTCTACTTGGAACATTGTTATGAAGAAACATAATATTGCTGCATTACTTGAAGGTAGTAAAGAAGCAGAATTGTTACCTCAAATAAAATTTGATAATTCACAAGAAGTTCTTATAAAGACAAGACAAAGCACCTTTATAAGAACTAACTTTGAAGAAAAGTTAAGAGAACAAAATGTGGACACTCTGATTTTATGCGGAGTTTTTACTCATGGTTGCGTTGGGAGAACAGCAGTTGATGCCTATGAGAGAGATTTTAATGTAATATTGGCAAAGGATGCATCTTTTAGTCATGTGAAAAATCAAGAAGAAGCAATGTTTGAAGTCATTAAACAAGAGCAAGAACAATCCATACTAACTAATGATGAAATAAAGAAATTACTTGTAAATATAAGGTCATAATATTAATCTATTACAAACTCAAAATTAAATATAAAATAATAAAAATACCGTACTATTCAAATGAATATGCGGTATTTTTTAGTTCGCAATTCAAAAATATTAAGAAATAGAAGGAGAGGTAAAGATGAAAGAAGAAAATATAAGAATTAATTATGAAACTATAGGAGTTATGGAGCAAAGAAACTTAATTGAAGCTACAAGAAATTTAGGGAGAGCAATGACTAAGGAAGAGTATTTTTCTATAATGCTTGTTTACCAAAGAGTTATAGATAGACTTGTAGGCGAAGCAGAAAAGCAAGGAATAGAGATATAATCTATTACGCAATTCAAAAAGATGGAATAAAACAGGAATAAAAGAGGAATAAATACATTGAAAAAATGTGCTATTATAAGTATATGAACGAAATCAGTTAACCCCCTTTTATAAATATGTATTAATAAAAAGCATCTACCTTTCACGTAGGTGCTTTTTTATATGTAAGTGAGGTGAGAATATATGGAGAAAGAATATTTAATATTAAAATGCAATAACAAAAAATGTAATAAAACAACTATTGTCTTATTAAGAGAAGTAGATTTTAAAGGGTTCTTAGTATGTTCTCATTGCTCAAGTAAAAAGGTAAAAGTGGTAGGAAGTACAGATGATGCTCGAGAATGCATGGGACATGCAGTTTACAAAAGAGAAAAAGGTGCTATGAAGCAAATAAGGTAATATCAGTATCTACCAATAATGGTAGGTGCTTTTTTTATACATAAAAATATAAAAGGAGTTGTTGTAGTATGTTAAAAGTTCTATTAGAAAAGAATGTTAGAATGATATGGTCAAATAATGGAAATGAAGTTTGGTTTAGTGCAAATGATGTTGCTGATGAATTAGGAGTAATTAATATAAGACAGTTATTGCCGAATATTGATAAAGAGTATAAAAGGAAATTTAAAGAATCAGATGTATATAAAGTATACAACCGAAACTTTGAATCACCTTTGAATAATAGAGGAGAGCTATTTATTTCAGAGGAGGCAGTTTATAATATTTCATTTAGAAGTAATAAGCCAGAAGCTAAACTATTTACTAAGTGGGTAAGTACTGTATTAAAACAAATAAGAGTAAATGGTTATTATATAGCAAATGAAAAAGATGAGCAGTGGATAGGAATAAGAACGGACAGTAAAAGAACTAGAAGAGAGTTTACTGATGAAGTTCAGGAGTTTGTTCATTATGCGATTAAGCAAGGAAGTAATAAACCTAATATGTACTATATGCATTTTACAAAGTTAGTAAATGAAAAGTTAGGAATACCTAAAGGGACTAAAAGAGAAGATTTAGATCAAGGTATTTTAATGGATATAATGGCTTTGGAAAGAGTAATGTCAATGAAATTACCTAAGCTTATTAATAAAGAAATGAATTATAAAGAAATTTATAAAGAGATAAAGAAACTAATTGAAATAATATAGTTATAGATTAACATAAAGTAATAAAAAAATACTATGTTTAATAAAATAACATAGGGGTGAATATATGGGTTGGCATAAATACAAAAATAAATCTGGCTATTATTACAGAGGAAGAACCAAATCAGGTAAATACTACACTAAGGGAACAGGTAGTAGTGGGCTTGATGGTACATTAGGAATATTTGAGATTATATTATTAATTGTATTTTTTATATTTTTATATAAAGTATTTAAGCCATATTTTTATTGGTGAATAATAACTAGTATAATTCTAAGAACTCATATTTATGGGTTCTTTTTATTTTATATTTATTAGGCAGGTGGTGTATATGTAATGGCTAGAGTAAGAAGTCCAGCAAGGGACGAAGCGTTTGAGATTTATAAAAAACATAATGGTAATATAGATTTAGTTGAAATAGCTAAGATATTATCACTATCACCAGGAACGATTAGAGGATGGAAAGCTAAGGATAAATGGGATAGTGAATTAAACGGAACGCTCCAAAAGAATAGGGAACGTTCCAATAAAAAAGTTAATAAAAAATGTAGTAAGAAAGAGCCTATTGCAGATGAAGTTAAAGAGGTACTAGAGAATACTGAATTAACTGAAAAGCAACGACTCTTTTGTATTTATTACATTGAGAACTTTAATGCAACTAAAGCATATAAAAAAGCTTATGGTTGTAGTTATGATACAGCTAAGGTTGAAGGATGTAAAAGTCTAACAAAACCTAACATCAAAAAAGAAATACAAAGGCTAACTAAAGAGTGCTTAGAAGAGGAAGAAGTAGAGGCTAAGTTACTAAATAAAAGATTATTTGAAACTTATATGAAAATAGCATTTAGCGATGTAACTGACTATTTAAGCTTTGGTAGAAAAGAAATAAAAGTATTTTCAGATGATGGACCAGAAACAATAGAAGTTAACTATGTAGACTTTAAGGAAAGCACAGAAGTTGACGGGAGTATAATTAGTGAAATTAAGCAAGGAAAAGATGGAGTAAGCATTAAATTACAAGACAAAATGAAGGCCATGCAATGGTTAGATACTCACTATGGAGAAGGAACACCTGAACAACAAGCTAAAATTGATAAGTTAAAAGCTGAAACATTAAAACTTAATCCACCAGAAGCTATTATTGATGGAAAACCATTTGAATTACCAGCAAGAGTAATAGCTCCACCTTACTTAGCAGCTTTATATGATATTGAAGATAAAGAACATAGGGAATATATATTTTATGGTGGAAGAGGTTCTACTAAATCGAGTTTTGTTGGTTTAGAGATAATTAACCTTATAAAGAAAAATCCAACTATGCATGCTTTAGCTTGTAGGCAAGTATCAAATACACTTAAGGATTCTGTTTATAATCAAATTAAGTGGGCAATAAGTGCTTTAGATTTAGATGATGAGTTCTACTGTACAGTATCTCCAATTGAAATAACCTATAAACCAACTGGACAAAAGATTTTCTTTAGAGGTGCAGATGATCCTACAAAGATAAAATCTATAAAACCACCATTCGGTTACATTGATATACTCTGGCTAGAGGAACTGGATCAATTTGCAGGACCTGAAGCAGTAAGAAGTATCGAACAGTCAGCAATCCGTGGCGGTGATGATGCTTATATATTTAAATCATTTAACCCACCTAAGACAGCTAATAACTGGGCAAACAAATATATTAAAATACCAAAAGACAATCAGTATCAGCTTCATACAACTTACTTAGATGTTCCTAAGAAATGGTTAGGTAAAACATTTATAGAAGAGGCAGAACATTTAAAAGAAGTAAACTACACTGCTTATGAGCATGAATACTTAGGTATTGCTAATGGTAATGGTGGTAATGTATTTGATAATGTTGTTATTAGAGAAATTAGTGATGATGAAATTAAAGTATTTGATAGAATTTATCATGGAGTTGACTGGGGATATTATCCTGATAAATATGCTTATACAAAGAGCTACTTTGATGCAGCTAGAAGAAAGCTTTATATATTTGATGAGTATTGCTGCAATAAAAAATCTAATAAAGAAACTTATACTGAATTAGTAGAAAATCATGGAGTAACACCTAACGATCTAATTATTTGTGATAGTGCTTAATGGTTAGGCACTTAACTTGGTTAATTGCTGGAAACCCCTAAAGCTTTAAGTACCTAAATGGTAACAATCTTAAAGATAATACAATGGGCAATCAGCAGCAATGTTATAATTTTTTTTGTTTTATGCAATAACTGTATCGCAATATGGTATAATTATATTGAGGTGGTTAGTATGAAACAAATAAATAAAATTAAAGGATTCGAAGATGTTAAAGATGGATATTATATTCTTAAAAATGGTAAAGTATTAAGTTACTGTGATTTGCATGGAGGGCTAAAAAAAGAGCCTAAAGAACTAAAACAATATAAAAAAACTGGTGGTTATTTAAATGTGGCATTAGTTTTGAATACTAATAAAGTTAGTTATGTAAGGGTCCATAGATTGGTAGCTGGAGCATTTATACCAAATGTGGAAAACAAACCGTATGTGAATCATATAGATGAAAACAGAGAAAATAATGATGTTAGTAATCTAGAGTGGGTTACACCAAAAGAAAATAATTTACATTCTTTAAGTAAAGAAGTATATGTTTATGATTTAGACGGCAATTTGATTAAAATTTATAGCCATTCAAGAGAGTGTGTAGAAGATGGGTTTAATCAAGGGCATGTATGTGCTTGTGCTAGAGACGAAGAAAGAAGCCATAAAAAACATATATTTAGTTATAAACCTTTAAATATAAATGACATTGTTCAACGACTATCGAAACCATACTATCTAAAAAAAGATAGTAGAAGGAAGTAGAGTACATTCAAGTGAATGGAAACGCCAAGCAATAAAAGACCTTAACGGTCTTTTTTTATTGAAGATATAGTCTAGACTTATATGAAAGTATAAGCAGTTCGTAAGAGAACGGCATAAGCTTAACGAACTTATGTGAATAAAATAGGAACCAAAATCAGTAGGAGATTATAAATCTTATGGATTATTTGCTAGAGGGGCAGAGAAAGGCCCTGATAGTGTTAATTATTCTATGAAATGGTTACAATCATTAACTGAAATTATTATTGACAATAAAAGAGCTCCTAACTGTGCTGAAGAATTTATGGATTATGAGTATGAGAGAGATAAAAATGGTGATGTTATTAGTGGATATCCTGATAAAAACAACCATTGTATTGATTCAGTACGCTATGCCTTAAATAACATTTGGAAGAAGAGAGGGCAATAAATAATGTTTGAGAAATTTAAAGGTTTTATACAAAAGGTGGTGAATAAGATGTTTAATAAAGGAACTATACAAGAAGCTTTAAAAGTAGATGTAGCTGTAAGTAATGAAATGGCTAATGCTATAGATTTATGGAGTATGATATATGAAAATAAAGCACCTTGGTTAAATAATAATGTTAAATCATTAAACTTAGGAGCCACAATTGCAAGTGAAGTAGCTAGAATGGTTACTATAGAATTTAAGTCAGAAATAACTAAGAATGACTATTTAAATGATCAATACCAAAGAGTATTAAAAGATTTAAGGCGATATGTAGAATATGGTTGTGCTAAAGGTGGTTTAGTGTTTAAACCATATATAAATGGGGAAGAGATAGCAGTTGATTATGTACAGGCTGATAGATTTTATCCAACTCAATATAACTCTAAAGGTGAAGTTACTGCAGCTGTATTCTTAGAACAAAAGATAGAAGGTAAGAAAACTTACACTAGGCTTGAATATCATGAGTTAAATAATAATGAATATATAATTAATAACACTGCATATGTAAATGAAACAGCTTTAATAGGAAATAATAGCAATGGAGATTTAGGGAAGCCAATAGCACTAACTGAAGTTGATGAATGGGCAAGTTTAGAACCATCAACAACTATAACAAATGTTAACAAACCGTTATTTGCTTATTTTAAGATACCATTTGCAAATACAATTGATTTTAGTTCTCCTTTAGGAACTTCTATTTATTCTAGGAGTATTGATTTAATAAAACAAGCTGATGAGCAATGGGGCAGAATACTATGGGAATATGAAGGTAGTGAATTAGCTATAGATGTTGATGTAACTTCATTTAGAAAAGATGAACATGGCAATTTAAATATTCCGCAAGGAAAAGAAAGATTGTATAGAAGAATAGATCTTGATGATAATAATAGTAAATGGAATGTATTTTCACCTGCTATAAGGGATTCAGCTTACTTTAATGGACTTAATAATATTCTTAAAAGAATAGAGTTTAATTGTGGTTTATCTTATGGAACAATTAGTGATCCACAGGAAGTAGATAAAACTGCTACTGAAATAGTTAGTTCTAAACAAAGAATGTACTCTACAGTAAATGATATTCAAGGAGCATTAGAAAATGCATTAGATAATTTGATTTATGCCATGAGCGTTTGGGCAAAGCTAGCAAAATTCTCTATGGATAAATATGAAGTTTCATATAACTGGGATGATAGCATTGTAGTTGATAAAGATACTGAATTAGCAAGTATGCAAGCTGATGTTGCAGCAGGAATTATTAGACCAGAGCTTTATATAATGAAGAAATATGGTGTAACAGAAGAAGAGGCTATTAAGATGATGCCTAAAGTAGAGAATACATTAACTAAATCACCTTTTGATGAGGAATAGAGGTGTTAACTTATGGCTTTAACTCCAAAACAACTTCAAAATATTCCTGAAAATATAGTTCAGCTTTATAGAGATTTAGAAGAGTTTATCATTGATGATATTGCTAGAAGAATAGCTAAAACTGGGCAGCTTACTGAAACTGCTAAATGGCAACTAGAAAGAGCTAAAGATTTATCTATGGATGATATAGAAAAGGAAATACAAAGAGTTTTAGGATTAGCTAATAAAGATATAGAGAATACCTTTAAACAAAGTGCTTTAACTTCAATACAGGCTGAGAATAAAATCTATGAAGAGGCAGTTAAGAAACAGATTAAGATAAAAGGTAACAGTAATCTTGAAAAATTATTAGAAGCAGCAATAAAGCAAACAAAAGGAGAACTTAAGAATATAAGTCAATCTTTAGGATTTGCTCAGATTATAAATGGAAAGATAGTTTATAAAGATATAGCAAAGTTTTATCAAGATAGTGTAGATTTAGCACTTATGCAAGTTAATAGTGGTGTTTTAAATTCAAATGAAGCTATTAAACAAGCTGTTAAGAAATTAGCTGATAGTGGCTTAAGAACTATTGATTATGAGAATGGTTGGAGTAATAGAGTTGATGTTGCTGTAAGAAGAGCAGTAGTAACTGGAAGTAATCAGATGTGTCATAAAATGACTGAGTTAACCATGAAAGAATTAGAGTGTGAGTTTGTAGAAACTACAGCTCATGCAGGAGCAAGACCAGATCATCAAGAATGGCAAGGACAAGTTTTCTGTTATAAAGGTAAGAGTGACAAATATCCTGATTTTGTAGAGAAAACTAGATATGGTTATGGAGATGGACTTGGAGGATATAACTGCAGACATAGTTTTTATCCATTTTTTCCTGGAATAAGCAAAAGAGCTTATAGTGAACAACATCTTAACAATATAGATCCAGAACCATTTGAATATGATGGTAAAACTTATACTTACTATGAAGCACTTCAACGCCAAAGGAAGTTAGAAACTAATATAAGGCAAAAGAAAAGAGAACTTATAGGATATAATGCAGCAGGATTAAAAGATGATTTTAATAATAGCAGTATTGCATTAAATAGGCTTAAGAATGAATATAAAGCATTTTCTAATGCAGGAGATTTAACTGTAAGAAATGATTTAATGCAAGTATATAAATATGGACAAAGTATATCTCAAAAAGCAAGGAGAAAATGAAAATGAATTTAAAAGAAACAGTTCCAATGATGGAAAGTGCAGATTATAAAGAAAGGTTTAAAGCAGAATACAATCAATTAATTATTAGAAGAAATGGTTTAAGTAATATGTTAAGAAAATATAAAGCAGGAACTTTACCTTTTCCACCTTCGTGTAGTTATGATTTACTTCATGGCCAATTAAAAGCTATGGATCTATATGCGACTTATTTAGAAGAAAGAGCTGAAATAGAAAATATAGAATTAGGAGGGAATAAATAATGGGTGAAAAAGAATTTTTAGCATGGTGTAAACAAGAAGTATGTGATTATACTAATAGACATTTAGATAAGACAGATAAAAAGGAAATCACAACGGATGATGTGTTTATGGTATGGAGTTGTAAAACATTGCAAAATAATAAAGCACTACTTAGTACAACTTTATTTGATGGAATGTATTATGAGTGTACATACAATGGAGATAAAAAAGAAATGTATGTAGATGCTTATAAGAAATGGGAAAATTATAAGGTTGAAAAAAATGATTAATACAATATTTATTTTGATTCTTTGTCATTTAATTGGCGATTATGTTTTACAGTGTGATTTTATAGCTAAGACAAAGGGGAGTAATACATATCATATGTTTGTACATTGTATGTTATATTCGCTACCTTTTGTTATATGCTTTGGACTAGATTGGAGAATATATTTTATTATACTTATACATTTGTTTATAGATCCATTGAAAGCTAAATATAATAAAACAAATTACTTTGTGGACCAATTATTACATTATATAACATTATTAATATTTTTAGTTTAGATAAGTCTTAGTAAACTAAGGCTTTTTATTATGCTTAAAAACTGACCTACCTTACAAGTCGTTAAACTGTAAAAGGCAATATGAGAAGCGACCTCGTAAAAAGCGTAATTGGAGGAGAGAAAATATGCAAAGAAAATTTTTAGAAGAGTTAGGTTTAGAGAAAGAAGTTATTGATAAGATAATGGCTGAAAATGGAGCTGATATTGAAAAGCAAAAGAAGGCTACAGAAAAAGCTACTCAGGACCTAGAAAAGTACAAAGCAGAAAATGAGGGCTTAAAAACTCAATTAAGTGAGGCAAACACTCAAATTCAATCATTTAAGGAAATGGACATTGATGGTATTAAGGCTAGTGCTGAAGAATGGAAAACAAAATATGAAACAGATACTAAAGCTCTTAATGAAAAGATTGCAGCTAAAGATTATGACTATGCTATTAAAGACTTTATGAGCCAATTTAAGTTTATTGATGATGATGTTAAAGAAACAGTTATTAATAAGTTTAAATCTAAGGAATTTAAGCTAGAAGAAGGAAAATTCTTAGGCGGTGAGGACTTTATGAAGGAATATAAAGAAAATCATAAATCTTTATTTGTATCAGATGAACCACAAGATCCAATTCCTGAAATAGTTAAACCTACTGGAGGAAGTAATCCACCAGGAGACTCAAATCCATTTAAGTTTAATTTTATGGGCGTAAGACCTGTAAATAAAGAATAATAAAAAGAAAGAAGGTATTAAATTATGTCAGCATTAAATTATGCAAAAGAATATTCACAAGCGTTAGCGCAAGCATTCCCTTATTCACTTTATTTTGGAGCATTATACAATACTCCTAATAATGGTAGATACAAATGGACTGGAGCAAAGACAATAGAAATTCCAACTATCTCAACTACAGGAAGAGTTGATGCAGATAGAGATACTATTGGAAATGCAGCAAGAAATTATAACAATGCATGGGAAACTAAAGTATTAGAAAATCAAAGAAAATGGAGTACTTTAATTCATCCCGCAGATATTGACCAAACTAACTATGTAGCTTCAATAGCTAATATTACTCAAGTTTATAATGAAGAGCAAAAGTTCCCTGAAATGGATGCATACACAATATCAAAGATATATGCAGATTGGACAGGTCAAAGTAAGACAGCTTCTACAACTGCATTAACTGAAGAAAATGTATTAGCTGAATTTGATGCTTTAATGGAAAAAATGGATGAAGCTAGAGTGCCAGTAACAGGAAGAATACTTTATGTTACTCCAGCTATAAACACATTAATAAAAAATGCTAAGCAAATAACAAGAACAATTAATGTTGAAACAGCTGAATCTACAATAAATAGAAAAGTATCTAGAATTGATGAAGTTGAAATAATTGCAGTTCCATCAACATTAATGAAAACAGTATATGACTTTACTACTGGTTGGGTAGCAGGTGGAGGTGCAAAACAAATACATATGGTATTAATACACCCAGTAGCAGTGATTACTCCAGTATCTTATCAATTTGCTCAATTAGATTCACCATCTGCAACTACAGAAGGTAAATACTACTACTATGAAGAGTCTTTTGAAGATGTATTCATCTTAAATAAAAAGGCTGATGCGATTCAATTTGTTATCCAAGGAGAATAAGCATGAAAATAGTAATGAAAAAGAACAAGCAATTGCAAGTGCCTGATGAAAAACTAGAAGAATTTTTGGCTTTAGGATATAACGAAATTGATTCAGAGGGGAAAGTTGTTTCAGTTGGAAAAGCAACCACTTTAGCTGCATATGAAGCTGAAAATAATATGCTTAAAGCTGAAAATGCTCAATTAAAAGAAGAGATAGAAAAGCTTAAAGCTGAAAAAAATAAGGATCTAGAAAAAAAGTCTAAAGGAAAGGCTTAATTAGTAGGAGGTATTTATGGCTGCAGTAGTAGATTATGAGTATTATTCAGTTAACTATGGAGGTGATGAAATGCCTCCTATGAAGTTTTATGCTCTAGAAATTAGAGCTAGAAAGTATATAGATAGCATGACTTTCAATAGAATTGATTATTCAAAGAGAGTTATGGAAGAAGTTAAATTAGCTATATGTGCTGTTGTTAGTGTTATTAATAAGCATGATAGTAAACAAATAGTATCTGAAAAGACTGGTGATAATTCAGTAACATACGTTACTTCTAATATATCAAAGGAGAAGGAAATGTATAAAGAGGTAAAAATGTACTTAGCTGATACAGGCCTTTTATTTAGGGGGATATAGCTATGATTACAAATGCAGATATAACCTTATATAACAAGTTTTTTGACAAAGCAGAGAAATGTATCAAGTATAAAAGAAGCTACCTTAAAGGAGTTAACTACAGAGTACGAGATAGTGTTAGTGTATCTGGGAAAGGCGTAAGTGCTAAAAATGAAGTTGTTATTTATATACCATTTAGCATATATGCAGGAGAAAAAAAATATCTAAAGCCTAAAAAATATGAGGTTTTGGATGAATTAGAAAAAGAAAATTATTTTACTTTAAATAATGGAGATATTGTTGTAAATGGAATTATAGATTTTGAGTTAACAGGTGAAAAAACTAATAATTTTAAAACTTTAAATGAAATTTATGATGATGTTTCTGTTATAAGTACTGTTATAACATACGACTGTGGAAGTGATTATATGAAACATTGGAAGGTGGTGTGCTGTTAATGGCTACTAAAGTAACTATTAATTTAGATTCAGTAGAAAAAATACTCCTTAAAAGGAAGTTAAATAATAATGGAGAAGCACAACTATTTTTTACAAGTGAGATTGCAAGACTATCAGAACCTTATGTCCCATTTCAAGGTGGAGACTTAAAAAATAAGAAAACTATAAGTAAGAATAAAATTACTTATAATATGCCTTATGCTAGAAGACAGTATTTTGAGAATGCCGGATATGGTCAAGAAGGAAATAGCAAAGGTGGATTAAGAGGTAAACTCTGGTGCAAAAGAATGTGGGCCGATAAAGGGAAAGGCATTTGCAAGAGTGTAGCTCAATTCGTAGGAGGTAGGGCAGAATGATTATAGAAAGTTTAAAAGATTATATTTCAACTTGTCCTTATCTTTATGAGTTTAATAAAGAAATAAATGTAGATTATTTAGATGATGATTCAACTACATATTCAATTGAAGAAGTTCCATGTGAGCCTATTATTAAAAAATATTTAAATGGAGATACAAAAAGGCAATATGATTTCATTTTTGCTAGCAGGGAGTCTTATGGTCCAGATGTATTTCAAAATATTGAAAACAGTGGTTTTTATGAAGATTTTGCAAGTTGGATAGAAGAAGAATCCTTTAATAATAATTTACCTGATTTAGGAGAAGGTAGAGAGCCTATAAAAATTGAGGTATCTACTACTGGATATGCATTTCAAACTGATATAAATCAAGCACGTTATCAAATTCAATTAAAATTAATTTATTTTCAAAGGAGGCGTTAAATAATGGCTATTAGAGCAAGAAGAATGGAAGCAGATTACTTAAAAGTTGGTGAAGATTTTGAATTTTTAGGGGCAGGATTTACTGCTATTGATGAAAAACCTAATTCTCAAACTAAGGAAGTTAGATATATAAATGATGCTAGTTCATCTACTTCAGTAGTAGGGTATAAATGGCAATCTGATTTTACAGGAGATCAAATTGTTAATGATAAGGCTATAGAATTTATAACAAACATAGGTAAAGAATTGAAAACTGGTGGAGACTGTGAATCTGAATATATAAAAGTTGATTTAGATAAGGAATCAAATACTTCTGGAAGTTATTATGCTAGAAAATTCAAAGTAGCTATTCAAGTATCTGAGTTCCCTAATACAGATGGTGACTTAGGATTATCAGGTGTATTCTTAGGATTAGGAGATCCAGTTATAGGTACTTTTAATACTAAGGAAAAATCATTCACAGAAGGATTTGTAGCTAAAGCTTAGGAGGCAATATAAATGTTAAATATAAATGGTGTAGAATTAGAATTTGACTTACTAGATGCTGATACTGCTGAAAAATATGATGAATGTATGAAAGAAATACATAAAATAAAAGATAAAGTAGTTGGGATGAGTGTTGGAGAAAGCATAAGATACCAATGTAACATTATTTTTGATTGTTTTGATGCAATTTTTGGAGAAGGAACAGCTTTTGAGGTTTTCAATGGAAAGGCTAATTTAAGAATATGTTTAGAAGCTTTAGAATCTTTAGTAACAGAAGCTAATAAACAAGTAACTGATATGGATAAAAAATATTCTAAATATTCTCCAAATAGAGCAACAAGAAGAGGAAAATAATTTTGAAGCTTCTAAATTTTACAATGTTAGTCGAAGTAATATAACTCAATGTTGCAAACATAAGCGAAGAAGTGCTGGAAAGTTAGAAAATGGAGAGAAACTTATTTGGGCTTATTTAAGTGAGGTGAATTTTTATTAATTTACTTATTGATTTATTGCCAACTACAATAGATATTGAAGGTATAGAGTATGAAATCAATAGTGATTTTAGGACTAGTATTCTTTTTGAACTTTTAATGCAAGATTTAGAACTTTCAGAAGAGGAAAAGATAATACAAGCGTTAACATTGTATTATAAGAAATGGCCTCATAATATAGAAAAAGCTATTGATAAAATGTTGTGGTTTTACAGTTGTGGGAAAAATAAAAATTTAAAATCTAATAAAAATAAGAGTGGTTCTAATGCTGAACAAATATATTCATTTGATTACGATGATGAGTATATTTATTCAGCTTTTTTGGACCAATACAGAATAGACTTGAATGATATAGAGTATTTACATTGGTGGAAGTTTAAAGCAATGTTTAAGGCTCTTAAAGAGGATAATGAGATAGTAAAAATAATGGGATATAGAGCTATTGATTTATCTAAAATAGAAGATAAAAATCAAAAAGAACATTATAAGAAAATGAAAAAACTATATGAAATTCCTTTAGCTATTTCTAAGGATGAACAAGAGAAGATAGATAAAATCAATGAAATCTTAAGGAATGGCGGAGATATTTCCCAAATATTAAAATAATATTTTTTTATATGGTAAAATACAATAAATAAGGAATCTTAAAGCACTTTTTAAAGGTGCTTTTTTATTTTTATTTTTTTATGCAAGGAGGTGATTTTTATTAGTGATGGAAGAATAGTGATTGATACTGAAGTAGATAGTAGTGGGGCAGAGCAAGGAATAAGCAAATTAAGTAGTGTTGCTAGTACTGGTTTAAAAGGCGTTGCTACAGTTGTTGCTGGAACTGCAACTGCTATAGGTGGTCTTGGAGTTGCTGCAACAAAAGTAGGTATATCTTTTGAATCAGCTATGTCACAATGTGCAGCGACAATGGGACTAACGGCAGAGGAAATAGCTAATGGGTCTGAATCATTTGAAATGTTAGAAAAGGCTGCAAAAGATGCAGGAGCAACTACACAGTTTAGTGCATCCCAAAGTGCAGAGGCATTAAATTTTTTAGCTCTAGCAGGCTATGATGCCGAAAAGGCAGTTAAAACATTACCAACAGTTTTAAATTTGGCTGCTGCTGGTGGAATGGAACTTGGGGAAGCGTCTGATATGGTAACTGATGCTATGTCAGCACTTGGAGATAAAGCTGGCACTGCTGAAAGTTTTGTTGATAAATTGGCAAAAACATCTCAAAAATCTAACACAAGTGTTGCTCAATTAGGGCAAGCTATATTAACTGTTGGTGGTACTGCAAAAGTTCTTTCTGGTGGAGTAGATGAAATGAATACCGTTCTTGGAATTTTAGCTGATAATGGTATTAAAGGTGCAGAAGGTGGAACAGCACTTAGAAATATGATTTTAAGTTTAACAGCTCCAACAGATACTGCTGCAGAAGCTATTGAAAGTTTAGGATTGCAAGTTCTTGATGCCGAAGGTAACATGAGGCCAATGAATGATATATTTAATGATCTAAATGGCACTCTTAGCACTATGACTCAAGGTGAGCAAACACAAGTATTAAATAAAATTTTCAATAAAGTTGATTTAAAATCTGTTAATGCTCTATTAGCTAATTCGGGGGAAAGGTTTGATGAATTAAGCGGATATATTGCTAATTGTGATGGTGCTGCAGCAGACATGGCTGAAACCATGAATGATAATCTACAAGGTAAAATGACTATTTTAGGTAGTTCGCTTGAAGGTTTAGGAATACAAATATATGAGAAATTAGAAGGTCCTCTTAAAACTGCTGCTGATACTGCTATAGAATCTCTTGGAAATATAGCAGAGAGTTTAAATAGTGGTGATTTAGGTGGTAGAATTGATAAATTAGCTGAAGCGTTTGGAAATATGATAACTAAAATAGCTGAAGGTGTAGAAACATGGCTACCTAGAATTGTTGAAGCTTTAACATGGTTACTTGAAAATAGTAACACTATAGCTACAGGAATTATTGCTATAGGGACTGCTATGCTAACTCTTAATGTTGCGAATATGATATTAGGAGTGGTAAAAGCCTTTAAAGGAGTTACTACAGCAACACAAGCTTGGAAGATTGCGCAAGACTTATTAAATTTATCAATATTGGCTAATCCAATAGGATTGATAATAGCGGCAGTAGCTGGGCTTGTAGCTGGAATAGTTTATTTATGGAATACTAACGAAGGATTTAGAAATGCTTGTATAAACGCTTGGAATGCAATAAAAGATGTAGCTGAAAGTGTTTGGGGAGGAATATGTGATTTCTTTACTGTAACAATTCCCGATGCTTGGAACAGTCTTGTTAGTTGGTTTCAAGGCATACCAGAATGGTTTAAAGGTATTTGGGATAGTGTTCTAGCAGTATTCCAAGAGTGGGGAGCAAATATACAATCATTTTTTGCCGAAACTATTCCTAAGGTTATACAAAGTGTTATAGGTTGGTTTAATCAATTACCTGAGAAAATAGGATATGCTTTAGGATATGCTTTAGGAAGCATAGTTAAATGGGGAGTAAATACATGGAACTATTTAACTACAAATGTTCCTATTTGGATTGAAAGTATAGTTAAATATTTTAAAGAATTACCAGGAAAGATATGGACTTGGTTGGTTAATACTTATAATAAAGTTACTACTTGGGGAAGTAACATGTTTAATAAAGCTAAAGAAGTAGGAACTAATTTTATAAACAATATAATAAATTGGTTCAAACAATTACCTGGACAAATATCTACTTGGTTAAGTAATACAATAGCTAAAGTATCTGAATTTGCAACAAATTTAGGAAATAAAGCATTAGAAGCCGGTAAAAATATGGTTAACAACATAATAGATGCAGTTAAAAATTTACCTTCACAAATGGCTAGTATAGGTTCTTCTATAGTTGAAGGGGTATGGAATGGGATAACTTCAATGGGTTCATGGATAGCTGATAAAGTTAGTGGATTCTTTGGAGGTATAGTAGATGGAGCTAAAAAAGCTTTAAAAATAAACTCACCTTCAAAAGTTTTTCGTGATCAAGTAGGGAAATCTATACCTGAAGGTGTTGCAGATGGTATTGAAAAGGGGATGCCAGAGGTTGACAGGCAAATAGATATTAATAGTCGTGAGATGGTTAATAGAATGAAAGCTACAGTAAACTTTGAACATTCAAGAGCTATTCCAACAAGTGTATCCAATATAAATACTAGAAATATCAGTAGTGTAACTAATAACAACGATAATGGAGTTACTCAAAATATCAATATAAATCAACCTGTTAAATCTCCTAGTGAGATTGCTAGAGAAATAAGAAAAGTAGGAAGGGAGCTTGCATTCGTATGATAAATACTAAATTTTTAACATTAACATTAGAGTCTAATGGTGAAGTTTTAGAGCTTGGAAACAATGAATACAAGCTTCTAGAAGTACATGGATTAGAAGCTAGTGATTATGATGTTAACGTAACTGAACATTATAGTGGAATAGGTGGGTATGTAAAGAATAAAAAAATTCTACCTAGAGAAATATATTTTACTGCTGATTGTATGGATTGGAATTCTTGTGAAGAGCAAAGACAAAGATTAATTAAATTCTTTAATCCTTTAAATAGTGGAACTGTTAAAGTTAACTACTGTGGTATTGAAAGATATATAAATTATGAAGTTGAAAGTTTCAAGGATAATAGAACTAATCTTTATGAACAATTAAATTTTACTGTTTATATTATTTGCCCAGATCCCTATTTCTATGAAGCTGAGAAGCTTGAAGAGCTAACAACATGGATTGGAGGATTAAATTTCCCACTTAACTTACCTTTTAATTTAAAACAACGTGGTGAAGATAAAAAAAATATATTCAACGATGGTCATGTAGATACTCCGGTAGAAGTTGTTTTTAAAGGTCCAGCTATTAACCCTAAAATAGTTAATCAAACTACAGGCAAGTTTATACAGGTTAATAGAGAATTAACATCTGAGGATACACTATATATTACAACTGCATATAGAAATAAGAAAGTAGAAATTGAGAGAAATGGAATTAGAACAAATGCTTTTAATTACATAGATTTAGATTCTACTTTTTTTAGTTTATCAGTTGGAGATAATCTGATAGAATATTCTACACAAAGCTTAGAGCCACAAGGTGTAAGTATAAAATATAGTCAAAAATACTTAGGAGTATAAGGAGGTGTTATAGTGGGATATGGCTTTTTTAATGGACAAAATGATTATGGACAAGAAGAATTAGCAAGGTATTTTTCTAACATATATGAAAATGGTGTAAATGTTACTGACTCAGATATGGGAATGAAGGTTACAAGGTACTCTAGTACAAGCCTACGTATTGCAGTAGGATTTGCAATAGTTAATGGATATTACTTGTACCAAGACGTTACTAAGTCTATTACAGTTACTAAAAATAGTACTTACGACAGAATAGATAGAGTAGTAGTTAGATTAGATGTTTCTAATATGAAAGTTAGCATAGAATTAAAACAAGGAACTGCAGCAAGTAATCCAGTTGCACCGTCACTTACTAGAACAACTAGTATATATGAATTATCATT
>NZ_JAJKGM010000047.1:0-23833 GCF_021412605.1 Clostridium celatum | reverse complement strand
ATTAAACCAAAATCCTATTCCAAACCCCTTTATAGTTACTGTATCATCTATTATATTAATTTTAGTTATTTGACCACTTCTATAAGGATCATTATTAACTACAATATAATTGCCAGTTTGAAATAACTCTTTATCAAAATTTTCAACAACTAATTGAAAGTTAGAATAAGTGAACCATTTACGTTCGAAAGTAAAAGAAGTGAAATCCTCCACTTCTCCTATAAACTCCATATTTTTATTAAAAAATCTTATGATAATACTTGCTTCCATATAGCACCTTCTATCGCATTACTTGGAACTGTAGATTGAATATATATATTTCTCCATCCTTGACCTTGCTGATTAGTAAACCATGTGTCAAATCTGTCCTTAAACCCTGTCATCATAGCATTAAACTCTGTTAAATTTTTAGGTCTAATAGCTCCACATAAATTTTCATTATATCTTTCATCTGTTACTGTAGTTATTCCACTACTCTTGTTAACATATATTTGAGCTAATGATAATTCATATATACTAGTTGTTCTAGTAAGTGACGGTGCAACTGGATTACTTGCTGCAGTTCCTTGTTTTAACTCTATGCTAACAGTCATATTAGATACATCCAACCTCACTACAATTCTATCTATTCTGTCGTAAGTACTATTTTTAGTAATTGTAATAGATTTTGTAACATCCTGATATAAATAATATCCATTTACTATTGCAAATCCTACTGCAACTCTAATACTTGAACCAGAATATCTTGTAACTTTCATTCCCATATCGCTACTAGTTACATTTATTCCATTTTCATAAATATTTGAAAAATATCTTGCTAACTCTTCTTGTCCATAATTATTCTGTCCGTTGAAAAAACCATATCCCAAATTAACACCTCCTATACCCCTAAGTATTTTTGAGAATATTTTATACTTACACCTTTTGGTTCTAAGCTTTGAGTACTGTATTCAATCAAATTATCACCGGTTTTTAAACTAAAAAAAGTAGAATCTAAATCTATGTAATTAAAAGCATTTGTTCTAATTCCATTTCTCTCAATTTCTACTTTCTTATTTCTATATGCAGTTGTAATATATAGTGTATCTTCACTAGTGAGCTCTCTATTAACTTGTATGAACTCACCAGTAGTTTTGTTTTCTACTCTTGGATTAAGAGCTGGTCCTTTAAATATTATTTGTATTGGAGTTTCCACGTGTCCATCGTTGAATATATTTTTTTTATCTTCACCACGTTGTTTTAAATTAAAAGGTAAGTTAAGTGGGAAATTTAATCCTCCAGTCCATGTTGTTAGCTCTTCAAGTTTTTCAGCTTCATAGAAATATGGATCTGGACAAATAAGATAAGTAGTGAAATTTAATTGTTCATGGAGATTAATCCTATTATCTTTAAAACTTTCAACTTCATATCGTATATATCTTTCTACACCACAATAATTAACTTTTAGAACTCCACTATTTAAAGGATTAAAAAACTTTATTAATCTTTGCCTTTGCTCTTCAGCTGCACTCCAGTCTATACAATCAGCAGTAAAATAGATTTCTCTAGGTAATATTTTTTTATTTTTTATATATCCACCTAATCCATTATAATGTTCCGTTATTCCAACTTCATAATCACTAGCTTCTAATCCATGTACTTCTAGAAGCTTGTATTCATTGTTTCCAAGTTCTAAAACTTCACCATTAGACTCTAATGTTAATGTTAAAAATTTAGTATTTATCATCCGAATGCAAGCTCCCTTCCTACCTTTCTTATTTGTCTAGCAACCTCACTAGGAGTTTTTACTAGATTATTAAACGTAATGTTTTGTGTTACACCATTATCATTATTTGTAATATTGCTATGAGAAGTATTATTAATGCTAGTTACTCCAGTTGGTACTGCTCTTAATCGTTCCATACTTACTGTAGCCTGCATTTTAGCAACTATATCATTTAAATTTTTATTCATAGATTTTTCAAGATTATCACTTTCATTTTCAAAACCTACGCCTACACCTTGAGCCATATATTTACCAACTTGATCACGCATCACCCTACTAGGACTATGTATTCCTAAAGCTTTTTTAGCACCATCAACAATACCACTAAAGAAACTAGATACTTTGTCAATTAACCAACTACCCATGCCTGTAATTCCATTCCATACACCTTCTACGATATTTTTACCAATAGAAGCCATTTGTGAAGGTAAATTTTTAACAGCATTGATAATATTATCAACCATGTTTTTCCCAGCTTGTGATGCTCTTTGCCCTAAGTCACTTGCAAATGACACAACCTTAGAGATAGTATCATTTAACCAGCTTGAAAATTTACCAGGTAATTTTTCAACCCAATTTATAATATTGTTGATAAAATTAGTTCCTATCTCCTTAGCTTTATTAAGCATATTACTTCCCCAAGTTGTAACCTTATTAAATGTCTCAACTAACCATCTCCATATCTTGCCTGGCAACTGCGCAAAGAAGTTAACTACATTTTCAATCCAAATAGGTACATTTGTAATAAGATAATTCCATGTATCAACACCCCATTGAATAATACTTCCTAAAGCATAACCTAAAGCATATCCTATTTTATAAGGAAGTTCATTAAACCAATCAAAAACTTGCTGAATTAAAGTTGGTATTGTTTCAGTAAAGAACGATTTAATGTTTTCTCCCCATTCTTTAAATTTATCAGTTACTTTTGTCCATAACTCACCAAACCAATCAGGTATACCTTGAAACCAACTTATAAGGCTATTCCATGCATCAGGTATTGTTTTAGTGAAGAAATCACAAATTGCATTCCAACATTTTTCCCCAACTTCTTTTATTTTATTCCAAGCGTTTATACAAGCATTTTTAAAACCATCATTTGTATTCCATAGATATATGACCCCTGCTACTAATCCTGCTATCGCTGCAACTATCAATCCAATAGGATTAGCTAATATAGACAAATTTAATAAGTCTTGTGCCACCTTCCACGCTTGTGCGGCTGTAGTAACTCCTTTGAATGCTTTAACTACTCCTAATATCATATTTGCAATATTTAACGTTAACATTGCAGTTCCTATACCTAATACAACAGCTGCAATATTATTTCCATTTTCTAATATCCATGCAAACCCTTCTGTTATTTTAGGAATCCACTGCATAGCAACATCAGCAGTAGTTTTTATTGCTTCAGCTATACCATCAAATATTTTTTTTACGTCTTCTCGCATTGATTCAGGAAATAAAGATGCCATCATTTCTGGTGCTTTATCAAGAACTTTAGGAAGTAATTCTCTGATTAATTCCCCAACTCCTTCTATTGCAATTTTTATTCTTGGTAGTAAATTTTCACCTAGGGATCCTAAACTATTAACTAAATTTTCTACTAATACATCAAAGTTAGCATTATCATCCGCCATACCAGTTAAAAGATTGGTCCATGCTGATTTGGTCATATTCAAACTACCTTCAATAGTAGATGCAGCTTCTTTTGCAGTAGTTCCAGTTATGCCCATTTCAGTTTGAATTACATGTATAGCTTCTATTATGTCATTAAAATTGCTGATGTCATATTTAATACCACTTATTTTCTCAGCTTCTTGGAGCAACCTTTGCATTTCTTCTTTCGTTCCTCCAAATCCCAGCTTAAGATTGTCCAACATGGTATAGTTCTGCTTTGCGAATCCCTGGTAAGCATTCTGAATCATCTCAATAGATGTTCCCATCTTATTAGCGTTATCAGCCATATCTTCAACAGCCATATTACCTATTTGAGCGGCTTTCTCTGTATCTCCACCAAGTCCTTGTAATAGTGAAGCAGCGAATCCAGTAATTGTATTCATATACTCGTTTGCGGACATTCCAGCACTTTGATACGCATTATTTGCATATTCCATTACTTTATTGCTACTTTTTTTAAATAATGTTTCAACTCCACCAACTAACTGTTCATATTCGGCATACTGTTCAACAGATAGCTTTGTTAAAACACCTATTGCTCCTACTGCTGCGGTTGTCATAGCTGCTGATACTTTCGCAAATGTCTTTACTGCACTACTTGCTATACTCCCTAACTTGCCATCAAAATTTTTTATTCCTTTCTCTAGTCCACTATTATCTATTTCAGTATCAATTATTATTTTTCCATCTGACATTTACTCACCTACTTTCTTTATAAAATAAAAAAAGCAGGCATTGGCTCACTACTCTACGGTGTGGCTCTAAGCTCTGTCTTTTGGTTCTAATATTTTATTTATTTTTTTACAACGAGGACACTTAATTTCGCCCTTAATTATCTCAGCCTTTAAAAGTAACTGATTGCAATTTAAACATCTTATATCTTTTATATTAATCACCTACTTTAAATATAATAAAAGCACCTACAACAATGTAGATGCTTAAATCTTATTCTATACTAAATTCAATATTATCCTCTATCATTTCTCCAGTAGAATCATTCATAACATGAAAAGTACCTTTAAAGTTTTTAACTTCCGTTAAACTATCATCCATTACTGATAAATCACTTTCGCTTTTTAAATTTGCAACAATTGTTTGACCAAATAATGCGTTTACCATAGTACCATCATTACTACAATTATCTACTCCAACAAGTATATCCTTATCGGTTTTATTTATAATTTCTAAAGTTATGTATATTCCACCAAATGCACTTTTACCTTTTCCTTTACAAGTAATAGTAACATTGTCTGTATCAGCTAAAAGTATATCGCATTTATCATCATCTTGAGATTCCCTTATTTCTTCTAATTTTTCATTTGATTCTTCAGCACTTTCTGCATTAACAACATCTTTTATAGATAGATCCTTTTCTTCTTTCTCACCACAAGATATTAATCCCAATAAAAAGACCAAGCAAAATAAAATACTAATAATTTTTTTCATAAAAAATCCCCCTTATTTTTAATAAATACAATATATCATATAAATACCATATATTACAATAGTTTACTTATATCATCACCATTGAGAAGGGCTTTTTCTATTTCATTTAATTTTTCTTTTTCGCTTTGAGAAACAGGAATTTTATGCAACTCTTTCATTTTTCTATAATAAGCTTTCTCTTCTTTATCCTTAATTTTAGATAAATCCATACTTCTATATCCCATTATCTTAACTATTTCATTATCTTCTTTCAAAGATTTAAACATAGCTTTAAATTTCCACCAATGCAAATACTCTATATCCTGTAAATCAATTCGATACTGGTCCATAAATGCAGAATAAATATAATCATCATCATGTTCAAAGCTGTAAATTTGGATGTCACTCTTACCTTTACCTTTTCCTTTAGATAATTCTATATCTTTACCACATCTATAAAACCATAATATTTGCTCTATAGCTGAATTAATATCATCAGGTATATTAGGATAATAAAGTTCTAATGCAAGATAAATTTTATCATTGTCTTTTATTGATTTATCTTGCATTAAAAGCTCAAATAAAATAGAGGTGCGAAAGTCAGAGTTAATCTCGTAATCTTCACCCTCTATATTTACACTAGTTGGAATAACATCTATAAGTAAATTCATTATTTTTTACTTCTTCTAGCAGCTCTATTAGGAGAATATTTATTTGCTATTTTATCAAGTTCTTTCTTTTGCTCATTAACTTGTAAAATAAGCTCTTCAAATGCTTTTATACAAATTAATAAATTTACTTTATTACCAAATACCTTTTTATCTGATCCTTCTCCAAACAATTCATTAAATACATTAAAAATTTCTTCACATAGCTTTCTTATTACAACAGAATCTTTTAAACCATCAAATTTTTTAGGTTTATTTATATTCTCAATAACTTTTTCATACTTTTCAACAACCTCAACATCATAAATATCTAAATCTTCTAATTCAACACCGTTAATTATCATCAATATTCCTCCTACTCACTTTTAGCTGTAAAACCTTCAGTAAATGATTTAGTGCTTGTATCAAATGTTCCTTCAATTACATCACTTTGGCCAAGGAAAGTACCACTAATACCTAATTCTCCATCATTATCATCAAAGCTATCCACTGCAATTGCAACATTAATTTTTCTAGCTCTATATCCAGCAGTTTGAGCTTCTTTATCTAAATCAACAATAATATACTCTGTTTCTGTATCAGCTCCAGTAAGTTGCATTTCTCCTATTTTTCTAATGTGCTCTATAGCTTTTTCACTTGCTATTTGGTCAGCATTAAAACTTGTACTCCATTCATACCCAGTTATGCTTTGACTAGCACTAGATTGATTTACATACCTCTTAGAAGTTGTTTGAGCACTTGGACTTTCATTAAGTTCTGTAAATCCAGTTCCTAATAATTCAAAAGTTTCTCCAACCTTCATGTAGTTGGCTTGTACTTTTCGCTTTCTAATCGCCATTTAATTCATTCCTTTCTTAAAATACTTTAATTTTAGTTGTATCTGGAATTGCGCAGTATCTTCTGTGACTGCAAAAGCATATCCAGTTGATGTAACCTCTATTTTTAAAGGCTCTAACCCATCATCAAGTAATGGGAAAATTTCATTTTCATTATTTCTTTCAATTTCATTTGCTAATTTTTCGTAAAACCCAGAATTATCAATGTTAGTCAAAACATCAGCTCCATAAGGCTCTCTTGATGTAAATATAAAGGCATATTGCCTTATGCTATCACCATTAATATATTTTTTAACTACAGGCTCTACAGGAACTTCCTCTATAGAATAAGTATCTGTATTTTCTTCAAGATAATTAATATTTACCCTAATAGCATTATTAAAGGTATCTAGACACTCTAAATTTCTCATATAATCTCTAATACTCTCTATAATCATCTAGCTCTACCTCCTACAAATTGAGCGATAGTTTTAACTATTTCATCTCCATGATTCTGCCACATTCTCTTATCCCAATACTTACCGCGCTTTCCACCAGTAGCAATACCTTGTTTCCCTAAACCTTTATTAGTATAGTATTGTTTTCTTGCATAAGGAGCATGGAATATTATCTTATTGGTTTGCATTTCAATCATCGCATCTTTAAGTCTACCAGTGTCATAAGGCACATAGTTGTTCATAAACTTGCTGCACTCTTGCGTAAATTTGATTTGAGCATCCCCATTCTTATTCAATTTACGTTTCAGTAAAATTTTCTGAGCAGGATCCATTTGAATTCTAACTTTAGCCGCCATATCACACACCTTCAACTTCAAAGTGATCTGATAAAGAATTTACCGACTTAATAGTTATAACATCATCAAATTCATTATTTAAATCATTTATACTATAATTTTTAATTCCAATAATCTCAAAATCAACCTCACCTTTTACAATTTTATCTCCTATAGTTAAAGTAAAATATTTTTCTCTTTCTATAGACTCTAATTTAGCAAATCGTTTAGGACTTATATAATTATCTAGCTTATCTATGAAAATAAGCGTACTATCAGCTAACAATAACCCTTTATCGCTTACAGTACCAATCCTTTTACTTTGCCAGTTAACACCCTTAATAACAGTTCTTTGATATTTATACATATCGTTATAGGGATCATAGTATTTATTGTATACAGTTATATCTGAATTTTTAAATAAGACTCCCATTATATCACTCCTAATAAAAAAGTTTAATATAAGGTTTGGGTAACATAGCCTTAATATCATCTGTAATAGTCCATGGACCAGAATTATCTTTATAGGTAATAGATTGATTTCCTTCGGATATAGATTTTATATCAGCACTTTTTGAAGTTTTACTATTTTGAATTAATTGATCCACTACAAAGTCATATTCAGATAAAATATAACTATCTTCCCACTCAACATTTAAATAATTTTTAATAACAGCAATGGCCTTTTTTTGTTCAATAGATACTTCCATACCATCACCTAGTTTTCTTTAAGTAATTTTATCAATTCATCTTTCGATAATTTACTATAGCCTTCTAAGCCTTTTTCTTTAGCTAACTCTTTAAGCTTTTCTACAGTTAATTGATTAATATCTTCTATAGAAGTTGATTCTTTCTTTTCAATTAATTCAAATCCCTGTGCAATAAGCCTATCTCTTACTTCTTCTTCATTTGTAACCTTAACAACATTCATTCTTTTTAATGAATATTTAAATTCCATAACTTAATCTCCTTTCATTAAGAAAGGACCAGGTAAAAACCTAGCCCTATTCTAAAGATTCTTTAATATTAACTCTGCATATCTTTAATGCTTCATCCATTATCCAAAGATCATGATATTTTCTATAATCTAATTTCCAAGCATCTGCATCTTGATTTATATTAGGATCAAAAATTCTTACTTTATCAGTTTTATTAACTGCAATTGGAGCATATAAAGGAGTTATTATCCAATTTATATTTTTAGCATCTACAGCTGCTACAAATCCACCAGCAGTTTGTCCTCCTGTTTTTCCATCATAAAAGGTGTAAGATGTTTTCATTCTTGCACTTGGTACTTTTATAATAGGATATCCATCTAAAGACTTAACCTTAGTCGTAATATCTCCTTTAGTAAAATCAGTAACATCTAGTCTTTTGCTTATCTTTTCATTTTGATCTAACAATGCAGCTATAGGTGTTGCCATAGTTATAACTAAAGGAATTTCACCAACTATATCTTCTATTGCAGTAATATCAGCTTTTAAAAGTTCTAATACATTTGCTTCTGTAATTGTATTTCCACCACTTGCTACCTTACCAGCTATAGCTAAAGTTGCTATTTTAGAGTATCTATAAGCATCAATCTCAGGAACTACTTTAGTAGTTTGGAATTGTCCCATTGCATTTGTAGCATTAGCCACAAAGTTTGATTCATTTACATCCATAGAATCTAACATAAATGTTCTTCCTCTATCTTGAGTCATAGTCTTAGTTTCATATTCAAGAGTTATAGATCCTTGAGTAAAGCCATTAGCTCTATCATAATCTCCTAATCCATCCATATTCATTTTAGGTATTTTAACTTCCTTCCCTCCGTTATAAATAACTTGTCCTGAATTAGCATCCATCCATCCTGATGTTAATTTTGCTACTGCTGCCTTATCTAAAGCTTGTTGAAATAATGTTGCGTATGCGATTGTATTTGCCATATTATCATTCTCCTTTTAATTTAAAATTTAATTTTTTACATCATCATTTTTGCTATATCATCTACAGTTAAAGCTCCAGCACCATTTTCTCCTGGTGGGGTATAACTACCATTAGCCATTTTCTCTTTCACACTAGAATTAACCATTCCCTCAACATAAGTTGCAAAATTATCAATTCTAGTATTAGTTGTTTCATCATCATCAGTTAAGAAGTAATCAATCATTTCACCAGGAATCTTCTTTTCCGCTAGTACATCTTTATACTTAGCTATTTTTTCAGCTCTTTCAGCTTTTGCTTTTTGTTCATTAAAATTTTTTTCAAGTTCTTCAATCCTTAATTGCTCTGGTGTTTTCTTTTTACCTGTAGCTTTTAGCACTTCATCATTTATTATTGTTTGTAAATTATTAGATTTCCACGTTTCTAAAGCCTTATCAAAATGTTTATCTTTAATAGAATCTAAATAAGACTTGAACTCTGGTTCTTTTAACTTTTCTTTAAATGCATTTAAAGTTAGGCCACTTTCTAAAAGTGACTTTGCAAAATCACTTCCTGATAAAACTTCATCAACTGAACCTTCATCATCAATATTTTCAACTAATTTTAATAATTCTTTTTTATTCATATATCTCTCCCATCCCCCAAACTTCAAAGAACCTTGGGACATTATTTTTTGTATAATAAAAAGCCTTAGTTTCCTAAGACTTATCTAAACTAAAAATATTAATAATGTTATATAATGTAATAATTGGTCCACAAAGTAATTTATTTTATTATATTTAGCTTTCAATGGATCTATAAACAAATGTATAAGTATAATAAAATATATTCTCCAATCTAGTCCAAAGCATATAACAAAAGGTAGCGAATATAACATACAATGTACAAACATATGATATGTATTACTTCCCTTTGTCTTAGCTATAAAATCACACTGTAAAACATAATCGCCAATTAAATGACAAAGAATCAAAATAAATATTGTATTAATCATTTTTTTCAACCTTATAATTTTCCCATTTCTTATAAGCATCTACATACATTTCTTTTTTATCTCCATTATATGTACACTCATAATACATTCCATCAAATAGAGTTGTACTAAGTAGTGCTTTATTATTTTGCAATGTTTTGCAACTCCATACCATAAACACATCATCCGTTGTGATTTCCTTTTTATCTGTTTTATCTAAATGTTTATTGGTATAATCACATACCTCTTGTTTACACCATTCTAAAAACTCTTTTTCATTCATAATTAATCACCATTACTCCTCTATTATTTTAATTCCATATTTATCTGCTACTTCATGCTCAATCTTACAACCTCTTGCATTTCTCCAATCACCGCCAAAGTAAGCTATATCAGCTTTAGAAAGTAGTTGTATTGATTTTCCTAGGTACCATACAGGAACATGTTTATTAATTTCCCCAGGATAATCAGCCAAGAAAGAATCTATCAATTCAACTGGCTCTCCTATTATCTTTTCTGCTCTAACTCTAATTTCTTCTCTAGCTTTTAATATTTCTTCATCTATTAAACCTCTCATTGGTTGAGATATAAATAATTTCTTCATAGCCATTTTCCTCACTTTCTACTCGTACACTTCATTAAATCCTCTACACATTGGATGGATTATTCCAGGCGCTTCATCTAAATCAAATATTTTACCATGAAAACTCCTACACTCTTCACAAGTTCTACTATCTAAAGTTTCATTTCTTCTTACTTTTTTCACTCCAGTTTCTTTACAGAAACTCATAAATGCTTCATTTTGACATCTATTTACTTCTGTAGTCACAAGTCTTTTAGCGTTATAAGCACTAGTGTTAAAAGTCTTTTCTATATCTTTCTTTATTTGATTAACATTAATCTTTCCATCAAGAAATTTTTTTATCTGAGATTGCAACTTTTTAGCAACCTCCTGTTCATTATCCCAAACTCTAGATGAAAAATGTTTACCTTTAAAATTAGCTTCTATGATTTTTCTAACATCTCTTAAATCAGCATTATAACTATAAAATTTGAATGTTTTTCTTACTGTAGATTCTAAAATATTATTTAAAACTTCAACTTCTTTATTACTAATATTTTTATAATTAGTAACAATTAATACAGATAATTTTTTATAAATTTTATCTTTATCATTTTTCTTAATATCCATTAACCCATCTAATACAGTATAAGCAAGCATAATTATTGCAATTTCTTGTAAAATCTCATCTCTAGATTCTTTCTGTTGCCTATAAACTTCCTTTAACTCCTCATTAGCTTCATCATAAAGACTTTCTATAAACTTTTCTTCATCAGTCATATTAATCACCTAAAACTTCATCTATATCAATTTCATGATTATTTCTATAATCTTCAATAAGCTTTATCTCCTGATCAGGATTATTTATAAAACTTAATTGAGCTAATGCAGTTTTTAATGATATATTCTCGCCTATGCCAAATTGACTTAAAGTTTGAGCCATTAATAAATCATCTTGCGGAATATTTAATGTGAATTTAACTGATATATCTCTATAATCATAATCAACACTTTCAATCTTATTAAATAATTTGAATAAAAAATACATTCTACCTTGAATTATATTTTTCATGGATCCTTCACTATCTCTTACTCTTTGTTCTAAACCTATTAATCTATTTCTTAAAGCACTTCCTGAAGTATTACTTTGCAATTTTTCGTTAGTATCAATATGATTACTAATCTCATATATATTTTTTTTTAGAACATCTAGTGTATTTTGAACGAATGTATCATTTATATCTTTAGTTAAGAATTTGATTATTACATCTTTTTCATCGGCATTAATAATACCCTTTTCCTTCATATAATCTAGCTGAGTCTTTCCTTCTTCATCTTTAGTCTTATAATCTATACTACATCCAAGCATAATTAAATAAGCTAGTCTATAATCAGATATTTCATTAACTATATCACTTAAATTAGTTTCATATGCATCCTGTAAGTCTTTAAGTTCATTAAACAATGTATCATGCTCTTTATAAGCACTTACATATCCAACTTTTACAGGCACTTCTCCGAATATATTTTCAGTAGGCTTAGAAACTTCTGCAAAACTGTCATCAACATGATAAATAAAATCAGAAGTATAAATATCTATATATTGCTTAGTATCAAATTTCTTTTTAAAAAATCTAAGAAACATCTTAGCTCTTCCAAAATCATCAGTTAGTAAATATCCATCTCTTGGACTAACTATTTTTGAATTAAATAATAATTCTTTTCCTAATTTTGAAGTATAGTATAATTCAAATATACTTCCATAAGATAGCATATCTCTAAGCAACATTTTGTCATGATTTTTATCCCAATGAGATAATTTAAAATTTACAAATTCAACCTCTTTAGAATTATCACTTTTACTAATATAAGTTGGTTTATTAGATAAAAGATATGAGACTTCTTCTTTTATAAATTTTTTAATAAAATTAGTCCTTACTTTTAAATTACTTCTTTTAGGATTATGTTTGTAATCTGTATAAGCTTCACTTTTACCAGTAACACAGTAATCATAAATTTTATCATAAATTATCTTTCTACTTTCAAAATCACTCTTTATGTTACTTAAAAGGTCTTCATTTTTATCTAAAAAGCTCATTTAATCCCTCCTCTCTAAAATAATACTGATCTATCCAAAAAGGTAAGATTAGATATCACTTTAATAGTTTTAATTTTATTTTCTAACTCTGCTAAATTATCAGGAGCATCATCATGAATACTATATAACTGTCCCTGAAAATCCAATATTTCATCAATAGCCTTTTTGCTATCTTCACAATCAGATACAATAATAATTTGTCCATTATTTACTGGATCAATAATAGTAGAAATCTTTTCATCCTTATTTTTACGCTGCATTTCATTAATCCATTCATAACGCTTATTTCTAAGTTTTGGATTATCTGCAATTAATTCTTTTATTTTCACAACATCTGCACCTTGATAAGTATTTTTTTCAATATTTATATGAGTAACATCTAAATTCCTTTCAAGTACCTCAACAACCTTTTCACAATATTGATTAAAAGTCATCTTTCTATGAACTATATCTTTTATATAAGTGAAATCATTAGTCGCTTTACTTCCAACCATAATACTAGTGCTGTCTGATTTTTTATTAGTAGTACTTGCTGGGTCTACACTAATAATAGTTTTAACAAAGCTATGTTGCTCTATTTCTTTACGAGTTTGAGTCTTAACTGATTTAAACCATTTTTCACCTATAGAACTTGCATCATTCATTAACTCACTCATAAAGGATTTTCTATTTTCCCAATACTTAATGGCAAGATCATTAAAACAATCCCATTTTTCTGGCCACCAAACTCGAAATTGCATTTCTTCTTTATGTAACTCATAAAACTTTCTGGCATTAATCTTTCTTTCTTCTTTATTTAATTTTTCATCAAAATAAATATCATGACATTCTTGCCATAGCTCTGTTTCAAATATATCTTCTACAACTTGTCCTGGCTCCAAAATTATAGCTCTTCTCAAAAGAGTAAAATAATCATTATTTCTACTTAATTTACTCATAAGACAATCCATATGTAATACAGTTCCAATTGCTATTATTTTAGTTGCTGACTTTATTTTTTGGCCATTTCTATATACGGCCTTATCACCAACTTCTTCAATTTCTTTAGTCCATTTATTATATTGTTTCTCTCTAGCCGAATCAGTTAAAATATTCTTCTCATCTTGAAAGTCATCACCAATAAATACTGTAGGTCTTATTCCACCCCAATTTGAACCTCTAACAGAAGTTCCTGACCCAACAGTTTTTATATAAGTTCCATTTGTAAATTCAACTTCATTTGCATTTACAGTATACTTTTCCCCATTATCCTTAAGTATTTTTGTATTAATTAATTTTCCAAAACATTTAATTATTTTTTTATTTTCATTAAATATCTTTTTTATAGAATCAAGGAATTGAGTTGCATCTGTATCGGTTTTTGCTCCTAATAAAGTAAATAAAGATTTTTTATAGCAATGTAACCATACACTAACGGACATATCAAAGATAGTAGTCTTAGCCATTCCTCTTGGCTCTATAATTGCAGCTTTATCATATAAATCTTTAACAAATATATTGTTTGCTACCTCCCAAAGCTCATAATGACCTTTAGATAACTCTCTATTAGTATTACTATCCTTAACTACAAAAGTATCGCTCATAAAATAAAGGCAAAAAAACTCAATATCTCTTTCACCTAATGCTTGAGCAAGAATATCAAGTTCACTATTATATTTATTTAGAAGTATCTTAGCCGTTTCTTCATTATAATGTTTAATTAAATATTTATTTAATAAGTAGACTTCATATTTAATTTCAATATCAAATTTCAATCCATCATAATATATCATCTAAAACACTCCTCTCTTAATATCAATAAAAAAAGCACTTAGAAAACTCTAAGCACTTATTTTTTTTCTTCATATTTTTTTATTAATCTATAGAAGGTATTTCTTTTAAGCCCTAACTTCTCCATAGCTTCATTACCTTTTATTTTTCTACTCTTCCATTGATCATAAACTTCATTCCAATTATCAGGGAATCCTATTTCTTTTCTTCCCTTATATTTCCCATTCTCTTTTGCTATAGCAATTCCTTCAGCCTGACGTTGTCTTATATTTAATCTTTCCTGCTCTGCCATAGTTGCTAAAACTTCAATCAAAAGATTATTAATCATATCCATCAGCCATTCTTGGCCTTCTGATATATCCATCATTGAAGTAGGAATATCTAATATTTTAATTCTTACACCTTCATTTTTATAATATTCCAGCTCTTGTTTTATTTCAGATTTATTCCTTCCAAGCCTATCTAGTGATTTTATATATATAACATCACCTTTTTGAGCAACTTTTCTCATTAATTGATATTCTGGTCTATTTAAGTCCTTACCACTTACTTTATCCTGGAATATAAATCTATCATCTACATACTTTCTTAGTTCTACTAATTGTCTATCCAAATTTTGTTCTTTTGTTGATACTCTTGAATAACCATACACTCTCATGCAAACACCTCATTTTAAAAAATATAATAAAATTTTATAGACTCCGTCGCCAGGGTATTTTGATATCTAATTTAGAAGGTACCCCCATGCATCATAATCTATAATATTATTATATTCTTTTGTTTGTTTAAAGTCAATATTTATTTTTAAAACATTTGTTTTATATTTTTTAACTTATATGAAACACTTTTGGTTGTATTATTAGTGTTGCTTTTAAGTATACCACAAACAAACACATCAAATAGGATCATTGCCTTTAGAGTCTAATACATTGTCTACATTTATTTGACATAACATCTCCTCTATATTAACAGGAGCTGAATTCTTATTATTACCATCATTTACTTCTTGAGTTTTATTAGTTGGAGTACCAAGGACTCTATTAAGTGCATATATTATAGCATCTAAAGAAGTCTTATCTGATGAACTTTTAAGGGCTATCTTAATTAATTTATCCATCATTGGATTAATATTGCTTAATATTTTCTTTTCAACGTTAGATTTAAGCTCTGTTACTTGCCTGTCCAACTCCACCTTAAACTTATCTTGCTTTTTCCATTCACTTATAGTTTTTCTATTAACACCTACAATATTAGCTGTACTACTTATAGTTTCACCTATTGCTAGTAATTCAATAGCTTTTAATTGTCTCTCATCTAACTCATTACCAAATGCCATAAATACACCTCCCAACTACTCATTAATTTTAATATAAAAATAGACACATACAATTAAAAATATATATGCCTTTCAGATAAATTTCTATAATACTATTTTATACTTAAATTATAGATTGAACTCGATAGTTATATGTTTTCTAACAGTTTAATAACAGTTGTAACACTAACAATAGATTGTTACACTTTTTGTTTTAAAATTGTGTAACACTCGAAAGCTAGTAATACCAACGTTTAGAGTATATTTTTTATCATGTTACACATTTTGAAAATACATGTGCGTATCTTTATATTTATATCTATATGCTCTTATATATAATATATATATTTTATAAATTGTGTAACATATATATATATAAGTGCTAAGAATGGCTCAACCATGCGTTTTATCCATGTTACACATTTGTTACACCTATTAAAATTCAAATCTTTGTTAAGCTAGTAATATCAATGCTTTAGCCATGTTACACTTTATGTTACACTTTAAAAAGATTGTGTAACACAAAAAAAATAAAGGGCATTATGCCCCTTTTCTAGTTAAATATATAATCACTTAATTTATTAATTATTTTATTTCTAAGTTTACAGCAGTGATCTTTATCAAAGTTTAATTCAAATCCAATCTTTGCCCATTCATTTTTAGGTTTAACAAAATACCTTAATTCCACTAACTTAAGTTCTTTATCATTCAAGCATTTTAATGCATTTTCAATTTTATTTTTTCTTGATACATAAAGAAGCTTGTCTCTTTGAAGCTTCTGGATCTGTTCCTTTACTACTTCATCTCTTCGTATAACTTCATTTTCTACTGAACTACTAAATGCATTTGTTGGTCCTGATTTTTCGTCATAATTAATTGCCTTTAATGTTATATCATTCTGCAGCATTTCAATATCTATCTCTATACTTTTAATTTTTATATCTAAATCCTTATAATTATATAAGGCATATTCCGTTTTTTTAAATAAATTATCTTGTTCCAAACTATCACTCCACTCTTTAAAGGCTTATTCTATTGTTTCTCACTTTGTATAAGGAAACATATCTTCAATCCTTATACCATAATCACTAAATCTTTTATCTAACAATCTATTGTTTATCTTCAATTTGTATCTAAATGCTTTCCTTGAATACTCTAAATTAAAAGCTTTGCTCATGAGTCTATAGACAAATCTGTTTGGAGATATACCTCCTTGTTTCCATAAATAAGTATCATCACCATTTAAATATTTTGCTATTACACAACCAACTGCTCCACTCCTACTTATTCCAGCATAACAATGCACTATTATATGAATTATTCCTTCTGCAATAGCCGCATCTACGACAAATTTAATATCTTCTGCTTGTTTAAAATTCATTAAATTAAGTCCTGGACATTCATTTTCTATATCAGCAAAGTAAAATTGATGAACTTTTATATTTTCTTTTGGTTCAAAAATTAAATCTCCTTCTTTATCACTTATAGAGATTAATAATATTTTATCATTACCTTCATAGTACTCATAAAAATCTACTGCTTCTTCTTCAGACATAATTTCTATTTTATACTTCATGTTTACCTCATTTAATCATAGTAATTTCAATTAAATACTATATTCCACTACTACCAAATCCATTAGTTCCACGATTACTATCTGATAGCTCTTCAACTTCTACTAATTTAACATCTGGAACATGATTTATTTTCATCTGAGCTAATTTAGTGTATTTTGGAATTACAATATCACAATTACTATTGTTTCTTACAATTATATTTATTTGACCTCTATAATTACTATCAATAGTTCCTTGTATAACATCTATATCTGCAACTACAAATTCATCTATATCAAAACACTTACATTCTAGCCCATTCAAACTTATTCCTGAACGTGGTCTTATTTCAGCTTCATATTCTACTGGAAGTTCTATTGCTATTCCTGTAGGAATTGTAGTTTTGCTTCTACCTAAAACAACATAATCATTTATACTATATAAATCAAAACAAGCATCTCCCTCTCTACTTCTATGAGGAATAATTGCATCATCTGTTAATTTCTTTATTTTTATCATAAATTTCATCCTTTCATTTTTTATTTATAATCATTTACGAATATATTATTTAAGAGCTTAATTCTTTTTTTTATTATCCTAATAATCTGCTGGTAGTCCATTTTTCTTATTTCTATACTTTATAATAGTTTTTATTTGATTTTTATATTTATAAATAACTTCTCTTATTGGAGCAGATGTCCAGCACCCTCTTTTAAAAGCTTTATATTCTTTGATTACATTTTCTACAGTAAATAAGTAATTTTCTTTATCAATATATTTACTAATATCTTTATATGAATTAATTGCTTTTTTTCTCATTTAATTACCTCTCTTGACTTTGCTTTTTAAATTATTCTTTTTACTTATGCTTGCTTTACAAGTTGCTAATATTCTTTTCATATCTCCATAAGTTACTCTCTTATTAGAGTAAGCACTTCGCATAGGGTACTTATACCACTCAATTTCTATATTCATTGGCTTAAATACAAAGTTCGGTTTGTCTTGAATATCTTCATCTTCTCCCCAGTAGAATGGATTAATTAAAAATATTTCATTTTCAAATCCACCTCTATCAGTTATATTTTCATGTTCTTGATTGTCATAATATCCATATCCATCAAATCCATTATCATAAAGCCAATCAACAAATAAATCCTGTATTTGTTCTCTATCTATTTCAAAGTTAGCATTTTTCATTAATTTCGCTCCTTTTTTTTGAATTGCGAACTAAACAATATCTCTATTTTCTCTTATCTTTATATAATTCTCTTGATAATTACCTTTTCCCCACATTATATCCCTATATAAATCAACTGTTGCTACATGAACACACCAATCGCACCAAATTGCATATTGTTTAGGGTATCTTGATAAGTATTCTCTTGCTTTTTGAATAAACATTTCTTGTGCATAGCCTATTTCATTATGAGAATATTCATCCTCTAACTCATCATATGGTATGAAATTATTACACTTAGTTTTATCAAAGGTATTATTTTCAATCATACCTTTTAAGTATTCTATTTTTTCATCAATGTATTCTTCATCCCAAAACATAATATCCCTCCTTCAATTTTAACGAACAATATAATCAAATTGTTTATTAAAATAGTTATTTTATTCTAACTATTGCTCTTATAGTTTCTTTACTTTCTTTACGAATACAATGTACAATCTTTTCAATTGTAAATTTATCAACCCTACCAGTTCTATATACTTTACGAACTTCAATATCTAAATTTTCATCAAATTCACTAAGCTCTCTTATTAAGTCTTTTATTTTCATTTTCTATATCCATTTCCTTGTAATATATTTGAATTATTCCTTAACACATTCCATCAAATTCATATTCACACTCTTCACAGATTCCTCTTTCTCCATTTTCATAACAAGATTCACATAAAGTTACTCCACATTCTTCACAATGTTTTTCAACACTTTTAATTTCTTTTTCACAATCAAAACATTTCATATTTTTCTCCTATCTAATGAATAATAATTTTAGGCGAGTGCTCCTAGAACACTCCTCCTATAATTTTTCCGTTATTATCAATATTTGCTTCTTCTATGAAATCAGGTTCAATTATCTCTGGAACATTAAGCTCTTTCATTCTTTCTATTGAATAAACATCATATCTAACAAGTTTATTCCCATCTCTTAATGTCTTTGAAGTTCTTCCAGTTCCTATTAAGTACCCTGCTTTCATAGCTTGCTTTTTAAAATCTTTCAGTTTTAAAGGAATAACTTCAGCAGATCCAGTCTTATTAACAAAATCAAATATTTCATTAATCATTTCTGACGTCTTAATATAAAGTCCATCACCTTGTTTTTTTACCACTTCCGTTAATCCTGCTCTACCATCTTCAAGCATTTGATTATAAAGTAGCAACATTCTCTCAACAGTAGACTTGGTTTCTTCTCCACCTTCTAAAACTTCCTCTTTAATATTTTTAATAATGTATTGTTCGTACCCTTCAAAAGCTTTAAAACCATGCTCGGCTAATAATAAATTGAATATCTCAATCCCCGAAGCAATATTAATAGCTGTATTCAGCGGCCTGTTATTTAATCCTTTAAGATTCTGCTGAACTTTTTCCCTTATAGCTGCATATTCTTCAATACTCATATTTATAACTATGTCAATTAAGCTTCTTCCTAATTTCTTTAGTAAAATCTCATTCTTTATTAGCCACATCA
Organism: Clostridium celatum; assembly: GCF_021412605.1. Taxonomy (NCBI): domain Bacteria; kingdom Bacillati; phylum Bacillota; class Clostridia; order Eubacteriales; family Clostridiaceae; genus Clostridium; species Clostridium celatum. The sequence continues at coordinate 3,788 of NZ_JAJKGM010000047.1, read as the reverse complement.
TTGCTTCAGTATTTTTTTCAGTTCTCTCTCTCTTACTTAAATAAATAATACAACTTCTATCTATAAGAGCTTTTTCCCCATTTGGATAACTTTCTTCACCAGCTACTATTATTGGCCTAGTAAGTTGGAAATCTTTATTTTTAAAGCTTTTATCTCCTCTTGTTATGGTTGTCCTATCATATAAATTTCTTAAACTTTCACTAAGCTTCTGGATCTTATATCTATCTAAACTAGATGGTTTAAATTCATCATATAAGGAAGTGTAATTTCCAGTACTTAAATCTCTTATAAGTCCAAAGTTTGAGATTAGTCCAATAGATTTTATATCCTTAGCTGGATAATTTAATATTGTTGCTATAATATTACTTAATATAGTAGATTTACCTGATTCACTTTCTCCTACTATTAGCAAATGGTGCATTTTATTTTTTAATTCTTGATTATGAAGAACAGCTAAATTATTAATAACAGTTCCTATAATAGGTATTGTCTTATCACTTGCAGCAAATCTAAATATTCTCTTCTTTAAATCATTTAATTCATCTTTAGTTATAAAATCATTATTTAATATTTCTATATCATTTTTCTTATCAGCCTTTATTGAGCAATCAATACCCTTTGAAGTTATTGCCCCTTCATTAGTTATTAGCTTTATTTGATTATCTTGCTTTATAAATTTTATTCCCTGGTGCAACTCTTCATTCTCAATTGCCCAATACATATTGATCCAGCTCTTAAGCTCTGTTAAATCATCTATTTTACCTTTAAAGGCTAAATCTAGAGTTCCTAAAAAGTTTTTAAATGACTTTACATCATCAAATACAGTAGATGGACCAATCTTTTCTATTATTTCACCAGTACAGCTTTTTAAAAGAAGCTTAACTCCCTCTGTATCATCATCTACATATCTCATTCTTTTAGCTTCTAATAAATTAAAATCAGTCAGATATATTTTTATCCAATTTCCATGCTTATTGGTTACTTGTTTATATATACCTCTAAAATCTTGTTGTAAATCATATCTGGAATTAACATCTAAGCTTCTTTTAAATGCTTTTAATAAATCCTCTTTATCATGTCCTGCTTCTATCCAGTCCGTTACATCCTTATTGTCCCCTAATGCCTTTAATCCTGGTAAATTTATAAATTTAAATGCAGGTCTATCCTGTTCATCATCCATTAAAGGTGGATTTAACTCTTCATATATTTTCTTTCCGTACTGCTCTCCAGCTTCTCCAGTATCTTTTATTACATATGTCCAGGAATATAATCCTTTAAGAACCGAAAAATCTTTAACTCCCTTTAATGAAGTTGCTACATATTTGTTATTTTTGAAAAGTGAATTTATTGTGTTAGCATCTTTTTCACCTTCAACTATTATTAATATTTTTCCTACTTTTAGCCCTTCTACAACGTTATATAAATTGTAAGGTATTTCATCAGATCCTCTTGAATTAATAACCTTATCACCTTCAAGATGATAATAAGAACTGCATTTCTTTCCATTTGGTTGAATGAATTTAGCTTTATAATAAACAACTTCATTTTTCTCATTAACAAATGTGAATAATCCTTTAAGTTTATATCCTTTCTTAAATTCTGTCTTTTCAATCTGCCAATTAATAAAGCCTTTTACTTTTTCAAATTCAAGTTCTTTATCACTTTTTTTATTTGCCATGCCTAGATATTCTCTAGCGGCCTTATAATCTATTCCTTTATATTTCATTATGAAATCTATAGCATCACCTGATGTATCGCATCCACCAAAGCATTTCCATTGCCACTTATTATTATCAGAATTGAATCTAACACTAAAAGAAGGTGATTTTTCTGAATGGAAAGGACAACATATTTTATTGTCCCTAGTAAATGATTGTCCTGTCTCATTTTCTATTAGTTGTTTTAAATCAATATTTTGTAATTCATTCAAAAATTACACCTCCCCTCATTTATGACTGAATCCTCTATGCCTTTCTTCATATGTCATCTTTCTTCCTAGCTCCTTTTCAACTTCAACACTTTTTTCTCCAAGCATTAAAACCAACTTTTTAAATGCATTAATATAATAGTCATCTTCCCTTGGTGCCTTCCCTTCTGCCCTAAAGATATCTATATTGTTTAGCATTGTTTCTGCATTTGCTATTCTTTTTAAAAGCGAATTATATTCCTGCTGCTTCTGGCTCAAATATATCACCTTCTTCAAAGTATCCTTTATTTTTTAACAATTCATAGATATGATAATATAAGGCCTTATATATTCTATATCCAGTAGTTTTCTTGTCTATAAATTGAACATTTAGATCATATCTCGCTGTAAATGTCTCGAATGATCCTACTGCTGCAGCTGATGAATATTGACTCCTAAAATCTCCAGTTACTAATTTCTCATATCCGTTAAGATCTTCAACAAACATAAAAGTTTTTGTATTGTACATCTTAAGTCTTGCAAATTCATTCTCGAATCTATCTCTATCCTTTATGCTACTAATAAGCTCGTCTACTGAATTTTTCTTTTCTATAGCTATATAATTGCTGAAGTACCAATCTCTATTAACTCCTAAAGGCTTAGTTTCTTCATTGGAAGCTATGTAGCAGCTATAATCTCCCTGATCTAATTTCTCAACTTTATATTTTATTTTTTTTCTATCAAAGTAATTTTTTATATGTTCCCATCTCTGCTCCCTGGTATCACATATAATTACTAAGTTTTTTAAAAGTATCTTTTGTTCTTTATCACTAAACTTGTACTTCATTTTTCCTCCTTATTATCACATGATTATCTTATGAGAATAGAAGTATATAATTTAAGCTAAATTTACTCCTATTCCCTTTATTTTAATTATTTATTTTTTGAATTATTCACCAAACTTTATAATTTCTTGTACTTTGAATGATATCATTTTTATTCCACCTACCTATTCAACTTCTTCATTCAGCCATTTTATTTGGCCATAATATCTTTTCTTTAATGTTTCGATGTCATCTATCTCTATCCCATAAATTTCTTCTACGTGATTTAAAATCATTCCGATAGCTTGTTCTTCTGCACTTTCATTAGTGTTGAAAGTAACATTAAATTTTTCAAATCTTTTCATTTTATACCCCTCTGAATTCTACATTTTTATTAAATTTATATTGAATTTTATTCATTTAATTTTTGAAAGTATATTTTTCACATACTCTTCTTTCTCTTTATTTCTTTTATATACTGTGTGTCCATCACTTCTAATAACTATCTCCAAATTATTTATTCCTTTTCGTTTTAAATTCCAACTTATAAACTTAATAGCTAACTCTTCTAACATATTTACCTCACAATAATTCCATTATGCTCCGTATTCTTTATTTAATCTGTTATATTCTTTTCTATCTACTTCTCTTAATCCAGTTATCTTTAAAGCCTTTTCTATTTTATCTACTGTATATTTCATTCCTATCTCATTAACATCTATCTGTAATGTTAATCTTTCTACTGGTATATCAAAATATCTTTTCATTACTCTTCCTCCTTAAAACTCATACTACTTTTGAATTGTGAACTACTTAAAAATTCTAATAATAGTTTCTAATACACCAAGCCATTCAAATTCAAAGCTGTTAGTCTTTATAGAAAAACCACTTAATGCTATTAATATAATTGCTATCAATATCAAAGTTTTATTCAATTTTATACCTCCCCTTATTCATAATACCTCATTAAGTCCTCATATATTTGAATTGTGTAATAGATTATATCTCTATTCCTTGCTTTTCTGCTTCGCCTACAAGTCTATCTATAACTCTTTGGT
>NZ_JAJKGM010000046.1:0-25073 GCF_021412605.1 Clostridium celatum | reverse complement strand
ATTATTTAGTCTCGCAAACTTATTGTATTTCCTTAGGTTGAGAAGAGCAATGTTCATATAACTTAACAGATCGAATACTTTAAATAGGGGGATTTAATGACTAGTAAGACACATGTGAGTTTAGGAGTTGCTTTTGCAGCACCTTTAGTTACAACATATTCCTATAATATAGAATATATATTGGTTGCTTTAATTGGAGCTATAGCTGCTGATTTTGATGTTAATTTACCTATAAAGCATAGAACTTGGACACATTCAATATTAGCACTTTCTATAAGTACAATTATATTAAGTACATTTGATAAATCTATAGCTTTATTTTGGTTTGTTGGTTATTCTACTCATCTAGTGGCAGATAGTTTTACTAAAATGGGAGTACCATTTTTTTATCCTTTTATAAAGGAGAATTATGGACTAAAATTATGCACAACAGGAAAGACTACAGATATTTTAATAAGGTATATAGCACTTATAGCAATATTTTATTTTTGTTATATTTATATACTTAACACAGTAAATTTCAATTTTTTATTAGGATTACAGTAAATAAGATTAATAACTTTATTTTTAGCTGTGTAACATTAGCATTTGTAATGCCTATGTAGTAACCCTTATGTGGTTTATCTGCAATGGAAGTAATAGTGAATACAATAGCAGAAATTCAAAATAATATAGAGATAGATTTAAAATAAGCTTAGATAAGTTATGGTTATAAGTATCTAAGCTTATTTTTGTTTTAATATTTATTAATGTCTTATAATAAAGTTAATGAAGCAATTATAACTTTTATTATAGTTTTAAATAAAATACTCGTAAATGATATAAAATAGATAGAATAAAAATAAACAAAGATGCTTACCTTTTTTGATTTCTCAAAGATTACTATTATTGAATATTTTGTTTATCTAGTAAAGATACTATTAAAAAAGTACCTAAAATAAAAATATTAATTGTATCTAATAATGATTAAAGGTGGTGAGATTAAAAAGAAATGGAAGAGTTTTTAGATAATAGTATAGAAGATAAAGATATAAATATTCTCATTAAAGAATATATGCCCCTTATTATAAAGTCTATAAGCTCAACAACTGGGAAATATGTTTCCGTTGAAAATGATGATGAATTTAGTATTGCTTTAATAGCTTTTAAAGAAGCAGTTGATAAATATGAAAGTCATAAGGGGAGCTTTTCATCTTTTGCAAAGATTGTTATTAGCAGTAGAATCAAAAATTATTTAATTAAGGAAAATAAACATAACAATGTAGATTCTATAGAACAATTAAAGGAGAATGGTATAGATATTGGAGAACTTCATCATACACCAGTGGAAAGTAGTAATGAACTTTCTAGTGAAATAATTAAGCTTAAAGAAGAGATAGGTAAATTTGGATTTACATTTGAAGATTTAGTAGAGGAAGCTCCAAAGCATACTGATACTAGAGAAAGAGCAATTGATATTTCTGAAAATGTAAATAAAGATGTATTATTAAAGAGTTTTATGTATGAGAAAAAGAGATTACCAATAAAACAAATATCAGTTAAGTTTTCTATAACAGAAAAAATTATTAAAAGAAGCAAGAAATTTATTATTTCAGTAGTAATAATATTAGATAAAAATCTTAGAAATTTGAAATTATGGATAAGGAGGTGAAAATATGTTTAAGGCTGTCGTTATGGAGATAAAAGATAATTATATAATAGTTATGAAAGAAGGCGGAGAAGTAGTAAGAATTAATAAAAAGGGGAATTTAAAGGTTGGAGAGACTATTTTTTGCTTAGATGAAGATATTTATATAGATACTAGGAATAATAAAAATAGGAGTTTGAAAACATGGTTAATTCCTTTAGGGGCAGTAGCAGCACTTATGATTATTTTAATTAATCCAATATTTAATATGTTTTCACCTGGTTTAAATAATACTTATGCAGTTTTAACCTTTGATGTTAATCCTAGTATTGAATTTGATTTAAATGATGGTGGAAAAATAATTAATGTTAAAGGGTTAAATGATGATGGAAAAATATTAGATATAAAGAGTATAAAAGGATTAACAGTAGAAGAAGGCTCTAATAAGTTAAAAGAATTATTAACCAATGAAAATTATTTAGGAAATGGTAATTCAGTTTTAGTTGGATTTTCTTTTTTAGGCACAGATAATATGGAATTTCAAGAAAGAATAGAAAATATGGTGAAAACTACATTCAATGAAACTAATGTAGCCTTTATGAAAGGAACAGAAGAAAGTTTATCAATGGCAAAGGAACAAGGAATAAGCTTAGGTAAATATGAGGCTATTTTAAAACTTGATGAAGATGGACTTGAAGAAGCCTTTGAAAACTTAAGTACTCAAGAGCTATTAGAATTACTAAAAGTTAATAATAGCAATGTATTTTTAAATGAAGATGCATTAGATGAACTTCAAGATGAAATTGAAGATAGATTAGAAGACGAAAATGATGATGACTATGAAGATGATGAAGACGAAGATAACGATGATGATAATGACAATTACGATGAAGATGATGATTAAAAAATATTACTGGAAATTTGATTTCCAGTAATATTTTTTAAAATTTTCTACTTATTTATTATACCCAATTATTTTTTATCCAGTATTCTCCATCAACATCAAGCCAAGGATTTTTTTGAATACTTCGCATTACTTGAAACATAATTTTAGATAAAATTGATGGATGAACACTATTATAGGAATTGATAATCTTTTTTGAAGTTTTAGTAACTGATTTATTAATTTTTTCTTTTAAATCAGGTTTTACTTCATCCCAATTAGTAGCTAAAACCCTAAAATCAAGTCTATATGTTTTTCCCACACAAAGCCAAAACATTTGTCTTTTTATATCCTTTGTAACTTTGCTTGCTCCTGCACCAGCTGTAGTAGAAATTGCAACTGCAATTTTATTTTTCATTGATGGATGAGGTCTGTGAATTAACCATCTATAGGCCATATGATCAAAGAAGGTTTTTAATTGTCCTGACATAGATAAGCAATAAGTTGGAGATTCAATTAATATTACATCAGCATTTTCAATGGCTTCAATAATTGGTCCAACTATATTTCTATGAGGACATAAATGTTCATCCTTAATGATACAAGTAAAACAACCAGTACAATGAGGTATATCATTTGTATAAAATTCTTTAATATCTTCAGCAGTTGAACTCAATCTATCCAATAATAATTTTGTGATATGCCAAGTACTTCCTTTATGATGCTGTCCGTGTATAACAACAATTTTCACAATTACCATCCTACATTATTAATTTATATATATTTATTCTAAGAGTATAATTTTATACAAAGATATCTAATGATATTTATCTTAGAAGTAAAAATAATTAAATTGTACACTTAAATAAAATACTCGTAAATAAGTATTTATATATAAAGAAAAAATCCAAAATGTATATTAATAAATATAAAGTATAATTGCAGACAATATGAAAAATTTTATTTAGATAGTGAATTTAACAATTCTAAAACAACCATATGTTACAATTACCCAAAAATTCAAGCTATTTAATTTAATTGATTTAAAAGATAAAAGGAATGTTATAGGTATATAATGCACATTTAATTTCATTAATAATATTTTAAATATGAGAAGTTATTTTCCTATAGCTTAATTTTATTAATATAAAAAGGGAAAAAGTTCTATATATAATAAGCATGGGAAGATAAGTATTAGGAGAACTAAATATGTCTTATGCTCATTCAAAGAATAAAGATAAAAAAGATAGCTTTAAACATATATCTGAATATGATAAACGTGAGTTATCATTATTGAATCTTCAGGTGAAAATAGCTTTAATATATATGATATCAGACATATTTCTTTTTGAAGGTACAATTGAAAGTATAAATTTAAGCTGTAATAAAGAAAAAGCTTATACAAATCCATTTATCTTATTAGGACAAGGTCAGGTATTAGCTTTAATAGCTAGTGTTTTAATATCTTATGTAGATTTTAGTAGATATGATCAGCTGAGTAAAAGAGAGGACAAGAGAAAAAAATCTATAGAGCCTGAGTATTTAATAAGTCAGGCATCTATATTGACAATAATCTTGTATGTTTTAAATATAATAGCAGTTAATGAGCAATATAAAGCTAGTCTTATTATTGATTTTTTAGAATGTGATAAAAAGAATATAAACATATTATATTTGCAGGCATATGCTTTTTTAATAAGATTTTATGGTGATTATTTTTGGTTAAGGGCTATTTTAAAGAGCATTGATTTAATAAGAAGTAAATATGATAAAAGAATAAAGAATATATATAATCCTGATATTGATGCAGTTATTGCTGCAGAGCTTTATGTTATACAAAGAGGGGTACTTTATGATATTGGTTGTTATACATTAGTACATTTAATAAATGAAGGAAGTGATATAAATAAAGAATTATTACTTCCAGCTCAGAATATTTTGGTAATAGCTGATATATTTGGAGTTGTAGCTAATATAACTGTTTTAGGCGCATTTATAAAAATATATGCTAGAAATGAAAATGAACCTGTATTTGGAAGATAAAATGGCTATTGTAATATTACAATAGCCATTTTAATATTTATAGTTTTATATTTTTCTATATTTCTTTAAATATAATAATATTAAATGTAATTAATGCTACCGTAAAAACAATAGGAATATATATGATTTTGTATTTATGAAAAATTAAAGCTTCTAATAATTATATTATTTAATATCAATATTAGAGTTTATGTGTACATGAGAAAATATCAAAAAGCTAATAAATTTATGAAATGCAAACATTTACATATATTTCCATATGTGATACTATTTAAATATTAAGACTTAAAATAAAAATAAATTTTTAAAAGGGGTATGGGGGAATGATTACAAGAAAATATGGGTATAAGGGTGATTGGAAAAAGACTTTAAGTGCAATAATGACTTTAACTGTTTTATGTTCTACAACTATATCTGCATTGGAAATTGATAATGCTTATGGAGAAAATAAAGTAGTATTTACAAATGAGGAATTATCAGCTATGGTGAATCCTATTGTACAAAGCTACACTGCAGATTCTTCTATGAAAACCTGGAGTTTAACTGCTGATAGTAGATTAGTTGTATTAGCAAATGAGACAAATGTTAATAATGAACGTTTAAAGGAAGTTATAAAACTAGTTAACGCTGAGTTTTTAGAAAAGGAAATTGTATCTGCACCATTAGTTATGGCTTATGGTGGAGAAAGTGAATTAGTAAAAAGTGATGTTTTTATTAATATTACTGATGTTAGTGAAATTACTGAAGAATCTACAAGTTTAGAAGCTTATCGTATTGATATTGATGATAATGGAATAAGATTAACTGGTGCAAGTGAAAATGCTATTTTATATGGACTTAGAACAATACAAAATTTAATGATTACTAATGAGGGACTTGTATATGGAACAATAATTGATTATCCAGATGTAGAGGAAAGAAGAATTCATGTTGATTGTGGTAGAAAATATTTTTCAAAGGATTGGTTTATTCGTCAAATTAGAGAAATGTCTTATATGAAAATGAATACTATACAAATGCATTTTTCTGAAAATATGGGTTTTAGAATAGAATGTGAAACAGATCCATCTATAGTTTCAGATGAATATCTTACAAAGAAAGAGGTAAGGGAGATTTTAGAAGAGGCTAGAAAGTATGGGATAAAGGTAATTCCATCTTTTGATACTCCAGGTCATGCAAATCATATTTTAAAGTTTCATCCTGAATATGGACAAATAAGTAATACTGGTACTCATTTTGATGGTGGATTAGATGTTACAAATCCTGAAGCTGTAGAGTATTTTAAAAGTTTATATAGAGAGTATATGGAGTTATTTGAAGGATGTACTGATTTCCATATTGGTGGAGATGAATACATGGAATTTGATAGAGCACCATTTACTACACAATATAAAAGTGTGTTAGATAGTTATGCAAAGGATAAATTTGGTTCAAATGCTGTTTGGCAAGATGCATTAGCTAATTATATTAATGAAATTGCAGAATTAGTTTATGAAGGTGGCTTTAAACCTAGAGTGTGGAATGATGGTCTTTATTATGGTGAAAATTCTTATAATGAAAAACCTCAAACAGTAAAAATGCATGACTATATTGGTGTTGATTTTTGGTCTCAAATGGGATGGAATAGAGATATTGCAAATTTAAATACTATTATAAATAAGGGCCATACTGATATTTATAATGTAAATGCAGGTTATTTTTATTATGTGCTACGTAATAGTAAACCTACAGATGGACGTGAACAACATTCTTTTGATTATTTAAATCAAGATGTAAGAATATTTGAACAGTGGACACCAGGAAAGTTTGAATCTAATACAATATCTGATGATTCTAGTGTAATTAAAGGTGCTTCACTAGCAGTTTGGTGTGATAATCCAAACTTAGTAAGTGAAGATATAATTACTGAAGATATTTCAAAGGAGTTACGTTCATTAGCTACTAAGAGTTGGAATACTAAAAGTAATTCAATTACTACAATAGATAAGTTTAGGGAAAATTATGCTTTATTAGGTAATGTAGCTGGTTTTGAAAAGGGCTCACAACTACCAGAAGTTGGAGAGTTTTTAGAAGCTGAGAATATTGGAAAGGTTACATTAAGATATGTAAGTAATACTGGAAAGATATTAAAAGATGACATTGTTAAGTATGGAACTATAGGTAAAGATTATAGTTTTGATGCTGAAGAAATTTATGGATATAGGGTAATATCAGAAGAAAATGTTTCAGGTAATTTTTCTAAGGAAGAGGTAGTTTATACATTTACGTATGAATTATATTGTAATAAGTCAGAATTAGAAAAAGAAATTAAAAATCCATTAAATGAAAGCTTATATATAAGAGAAACTTTTGCAGATTATAAAAATGCTTTGGAAAATGCAAAAAGTGTTTATGAAAATGAATTAAGTGAGCAGTTAGAAGTAGATGAGGTATTAACTGAATTATTAGCTGCTAAGGAAAAGTCAATTCTTTTAGAGTATTATCCATTATATGTGGAATGTGAATATACTCTTAACTCTGAAGGTTTTATTTCTGGATATGAAGATTATATAGCTGCTATTAATAATGGAAAAGCTATATTATATAGCGAAGATATTAGTACTGCTAAAATGAGAGAAGAGTTTGAAAAGATTCAAGTTGCAAAGAGTAATTTAATGAAAAAGAATGGAAATACACCAGATATTACATCTAGTGATACAACCTATACTCATTCAGGAGCTTCTTGGCAAGGGCCTTATTTCCCACCTGAAAAGTTTGCAGTTGAAAGAATGGTAGATGGCGATTTATCAACAAAAGCTTGGTTTGCTGATAATCAAAATATAGGTGATGAAATTTTATTCTCATTCCCGCAAGAGCTTAATATGTCAAAGATTCAAATTATTCAACCAGAAGAGGTTGGAGAAGATATGATTTCTAAGGCTGATGTAGAGGTAAAATCGGCAAATGGAGACTGGATAAAGGTTGGAGAGTTAAGTAGTTCAGAGGGAAGAGATAAGACAATTTACTTTGATGAAACTTTAGTACAATATGTAAGAATTGTAATCAAGGAAGATTTATCTAAGTGGTATCAAATAGCAGAAGTTTATTTTACTTATGAGCAAATTCAAGAATCTAATGTACTAAAAGATATGATACTTGAAGCTGAAAAGTTAAATATTGAAAGTAAGAATAAGTCTCTTATTTCTAATATGGTTGATGCTTTAATTGAAGCACAAAAAGCATATATTAAAAATTCAATAGATACTGAAGATATTGAAAGCAAATTGAGAAAAGCTATTGATGCAATAGATAATGAAATTGAAGAGATATTTACAGAGCATTTAAAATTGGCAGTAGAAGAAGCTAAAAATATAACAGAAGATGAGCTTTTAAATATTGTACCAGCAGTTGTTAGTGAATTTAAAGAAGCGTTAAAGGAAGCTGAGGAATTATTAGCTTTATCTAATGTAACTCAAGAACAAATAAATAATTCTTTTGATAGATTAAGTAAAGTAATGCAAATGTTATCTTTTGAAAAAGGAAATAAAGAAACTCTTATATCATTAATTGATAGAATTGAAAAGTTAAATGAAAAAGAGTATATTTCAGAAACTTGGAGCAAGTTACAAGAAAAATTAAGTTTTGCAATATCAATAGTTAAACATGAAAATGTTTTAAAGGATGATGTTATGAAGAGTTATGAAGAATTGCTAAGATCATTCTTAGAACTAAGATTGAAACCAAGTAAAGATAAATTACAAGAATTAATAAGTAAAGCAGAGAAAATTGATAAAAATAGATATACAGAGAATAGTTTAAAGGTTTTAGATAAAGCATTAGAAAAAGCAAGAGGTGTATTTTCTAATGAAGAATCTATAGAAAAGGAAATATTAGAAGCAAATAAAAATCTTGAATTAGCTTTAAATAATTTGGTTGAAAAGGAAAGTAGTAATATTAATAATTCAGAAAGTGAAAATAATTCTAATTCAATTACTGAAAACAATGTAAATAATAATATAAATAAAAATGAAAATATAATAGCAAGCACTACTTCTAAAGGTAATACTTCAAATACAATAAGCAAGGGGAATAAATTACCTAATACAGGTGGTAGATCAAATGTAGCTGCACTTTTATTTGCAAGTACTATTACAGTTATTGGATCTTTAATTGCTAAGAAGAAAAGATAATAATTGGTATAACTATATGTAGTATAATAATTGTATTATTGTTAATATTACCCAGGAAATAAGGTTATCAAAATAGATAACCTTATTTTAATTGTGCATATGGTCAACTAGAATTGGTGGAATCATATGTTTTATACTAGGGATATCATCAATTATAGTAAGTTTTTTAGAGTAATATTATTATTTAGATAAAACGTAATTAAATAAAAGGGATTTAGGGGGATGTTATGAGAATATGTCCAGAATGCAAATCAAAGTTAGAGATTATGGAAATTTTTAAATCATTATTTCATAAAGACAATTGTATTAGATGTAGCAACTGTAATACTGAATTAACAATTAGGATTAAAGGAATAACAAATGGAATTTCAGTTGTTTTAGGTATATTGGTTGGTATGTATTTATATAGACAGTTAAATTATACAGTTGGAGCATTATTTAGTTTTATATTGGCACTAACATTAGCATTTATAGTAGAAATACTGTTAATGATTGTTGTAACTAGTATTATAGGCTTTAGAAAAAGAGAGAAATAAGTGAGAATTTATCCATGAGATTTTATGAACAATTGTATTATATATGAAGTAAATTTAAGGGGGAAACATGAAATTAAAATTAGGTGAGTTAACATTTTATTTATGAAAAATTTTTAGCAATTATGAATTTTAAATAAACCTCCACAATAAAATTTTTATAATGGGTATTGACTTGAAGTTAACTCCAAGGTATATACTACCATTATATTGTTTTGGAAAAATAAGGTATAAGAAAGAAGGAAATAACACTATATAATATTATGGAGGTTATATAAAGATGGAAGGTAAAAAATTAGGGTTTGGATTAATGAGGCTACCTTTAAAAAATCAAGATGATGCAGCAAGTATTGATATTGAAATGGTAAATAAAATGGTGGATACTTTTTTAGAAAGAGGATTTACTTATTTCGATACTGCATATATGTATCATAACTTTCAAAGTGAAATTGTATTAAGAGAAGATTTAGTTAAACGTCATGATAGAAGTAGTTTTACTGTAGCTACAAAGATGCCAACTATGTTTTTAAAGACAAAGGAAGATCAAGAAAGAATTTTTAATGAGCAGCTTGAAAAGTGTGGTGTAGAATATTTTGATTATTATCTTCTTCATAACCTTGGGGTATCTCATTATAAGATAGCACAAGAAATGGATAGCTTTCAGTTTATTCAAAGAAAAAAAGAAGAGGGAAAAATTAAAAATATAGGCTTTTCTTATCATGATAGTGCAGAGTTGTTAGATGAAATATTAACAGCACATCCAGAAGTGGATTTTGTTCAATTACAACTTAACTATATAGACTGGGATAATGAAAGCATTCAATCAAGAAAGTGTTATGAAGTTGCTACAAAGCATGGAAAACCAGTTATTGTTATGGAGCCTATTAAGGGAGGAACTCTTGTAAAGCTTCCTGATAAAGCAGAGAAGTTATTAAAGGATTATAATCCTAATGCTTCAATACCTTCTTGGGCAATTAGATTTGCTGCAAGTAATAAAAATGTTATGATGGTTTTAAGTGGTATGTCTAATATGGATCAATTACTTGATAATACATCATATATGCAAGATTTTAAACCGCTTATTAAAGAAGAGTATGATATAATTAATGATGTAGTAAAGGTAATAAATGAATCAATTGCAATTCCATGTACAGCATGTCAATACTGCGTAGATGGATGTCCTAAAAATATAGCAATTCCAAATTATTTTGCATTATATAATGCTAAGAAAAGAGCAGATAGTAAGATGTTTTCAACAGAAAGTGTATACTATACAAATTATACAAAGACCTATGGAAAAGCATCTGATTGTATTGAATGTAAAAAATGTGAAAAAAGTTGTCCACAGCATATTAAAATCACAAAGTTTTTAAAGGAAGTAGCAAAGGAATTTGAATAAGTATTAATATAAAAGCTAGTATAAATAGTTTTAAAATCTCTATACTCTTAATAATTAAGAGTTAGAGATTTTTTATTTGTAAATATATTGACTTGGAGTTTACTCCAAGGTGTATGATTTGGTTATGGGAAAAAATGTATAAATAAAAAGTGGTATATAACTATAAAAATAATAGATATAACAGAGTAAAGGTGATAAGTAAAATCATTAAGAATATTTATATTAAAAATAATTTATTAGTAAATATATAAAAGTTAAGTTGGAGGTATAAATGGGAACACATGATATTTTATTGAAGGTTAAAAATGGAGATATATCTATAGATGAAGCAGAACAATATTTGCGTAGACAACCCTTTGAGGAAATGGGATATGCTAAGTTAGATACTCATAGAAAAATAAGGTCAGGTTTTCCAGAGGTTATTTTTTGTAGTGGAAAAACTGATGATCATTTGCTAAATATATTTGGAAAGTTATATGAAATAGATGGAGAGGTATTAGGGACAAGAGCAACTATTAATCAGTATGAATTAATAAAGGAAAGATATAAAGAAGCTAAGTATGATAAAGTGTCTCGTATTATAAAGATTGAAAAAGAGGGAAAGAAAAAGGTGGGAAAGGTGGTAGTTTGTACGGCAGGAACAGCTGATATACCTGTAGCAGAAGAAGCAGCACAAACAGCAGAGTATTTTGGATCTTATGTAGAAAGAATTTATGATGTTGGTGTTAGTGGCATCCATAGATTATTATCAAAGTTAGATGTTATTCAAAGTGCAAATTGTATAATAGCTGTTGCTGGAATGGAAGGTGCTATTGCAAGTGTTATTGGAGGGCTTGTAGATAAGCCAGTTATAGCAGTTCCAACATCAGTAGGTTATGGAGCAAGTATGAATGGGTTAGCAGCACTTTTAACTATGATTAATTCTTGTGCTAATGGAATTGCAGTTGTGAATATTGATAATGGATATGGTGCAGGATATATGGCAACGCAGATAAATAGGTTAGGGGTGAAGCAATGAGAAAAGCATTATATTTAGAATGTTATTCTGGAATAAGTGGAGATATGGCAGTAGCTGCACTTTTAGATTTAGGCGCAGATAGAGAAGTTTTAGAAACTGCACTTAGTAGTTTACCAATTGGTGGTTTTGAAGTAGAAATAAGCAGAGTTAAAAAATCTGGTTTAGATGGATGTGATTTTAATGTAATATTAGATAAAAATCACGAAAATCATGACCATGATATGGAGTATTTACATGGACAAAAGCAGCACTTAATGATAAAGAGAAATGATAAGTGGCATCATCCTCATAGAATTAATATAAATTATAATTATGACGATGATGAGCAGAGGGGACCTTTAGAAATTTTCAATATTATAAATGATGCCCATATTACAGATAATGCAAAAGAAATTGCAAAGAGTATTTTTACTATTATTGCAAAAGCTGAAGCTAAAGCTCACGGAGTAGAAATAAATCAAGTACACTTCCATGAAGTAGGAGCAGTAGATTCTATAGTTGATATCATAGCGGTTGCAGTTTGTATAGATAATCTTGGAATTAAAGAAGTTATAGTACCACAACTACATGAAGGTTATGGATTTGTACGTTGTAGACATGGAGTAATTCCAATTCCAGTACCAGCAGTTACCTATATTGTGGCAGATAATAATTTAAATCTTCACATAACAAATACAGAAGGCGAAATGGTAACACCTACTGGAGCTGCAATAGTTGCAGCAATTAAAACTTCTGATAAATTACCTGAAAAATTTACTATTAAAAAGATAGGAATTGGATGTGGAAAAAGAAGTTATGATAGACCAAGCTTTCTTCGTGCAATGATTATAGAAGATAAATCTTTAGAAGAAGAGTGTATTTATAAACTAGAAAGTAACATTGATGATAGTACAGGAGAAGCTTTAGGATTTGTGATGGATAAATTATTTGAAGCAGGGGCTAGGGATGTTCACTATATACCTGTATATATGAAGAAAAATCGTCCTGCTTATCAAATAAATGTAATTTGTAAAAAAGAAGATATAGAAAAACTAGAGCAAATCATTTTTATGGAAACAACAACAATTGGAATAAGGCGTATTAAAATGGAACGTAGTGTATTAAATAGAGAAATAAAAACAATGCAAACATCATTAGGGGAAGTACAAGTAAAGGAATGTAATCTTGAATTAGGTAAAAGGGTTTATCCAGAATACAGTAGTGTAGTAGAATTATGCAAGAAACATAATATGTCCTATCAAGATGTATATCATCTTATTAGAAAAGAATGTGAAAAAGATAATATACTAATAAAAAATGAAATTTAATCTTTAATTATAAGCTAAGAATAATTTCTATTTACTAAGTGCTGTAAGTGAAAAGATAAATATCTAGGGGGAAGTATGGACAAATATCATGACAAAGTAATTAAACTACAGGAAACAATAAATAAGTGTACTGATGAAGATGTAATGATAGCATTTTCTGGAGGGGTTGATAGTAGTTTACTTTTAAAAATGGCATGTGATAGTGCTATAAAAAAAGGAAATAAAGTATATGCAGTTACATTGCATACAATGCTTCATCCTTTTAATGAATTAGATAATGCAAGGAAAGTAGCCAAAGAGCTTGGAGCTATACATTTTATAATTGAGGTAGATGAATTACAAAAGGCAGGGATTTTAAAGAATCCGATAAATAGATGCTACTTATGTAAAAAGTACTTATTTGAGAAGATTATAGAAAAGGCAAATGAATTACATGTAAATACAATTATTGAAGGAACAAATGAAGATGATTTACATGTATATAGGCCAGGAATTAAGGCAGTTAAGGAACTTGGGATAATAAGCCCACTTGCAGAAGCTGGTATTACCAAAAAAGAAGTAAGAATGTTAGCTTTAGAAAAAGGAATTTCTGTATATAATAAACCTTCAACTCCATGTCTTGCTACAAGATTTCCATATAATACAGAATTATCTTATGAAAAAATGAATAATGTTGAAAAAGCAGAAGAGTTTATAAAAAAAATTGGAATATACAATGTTAGAGTAAGAATTCATGATAATATTGCAAGAATAGAAGTAGATGAAAATGATTTTTTTAAGATTTTAGAAAAGAATAGAGATATAGTTGATTATTTTAAATCATTAGGTTATATATATGTAACTATTGATTTAGAAGGTTTTAGGTCTGGAAGTATGGATTATAATAAAGAAAAGTAAATTATTTTAGTTATAGATATTAAGCCATAGATTGAAATAAATCTATGGCTTTTTTAGGTGATTATATCACAAATGAATAAATTATATAGTGATATAGTTTAATTATAGTTTATAGTTAAAATAATTTTTAGGAGTGGAATTAATGTTAGGAAAAATTTACAAAAAGTATGGGTATTTATTATTAATATTATTTTTAGTAGCATCACTATTTGATATGAGATGGGCAATAGCAGCAATAATATGTATGTTAGCACCTGTAGTATTTTCAGTAATTGGTAAAGGTAGATATTGGTGTGGCAATTATTGTCCAAGAGGAAATTTTTATGATAATATTTTAAAAAGATTTTCAGGTAAAAAGAAAACACCTAAATTTTTAAAAAGTACAGGCTTTAGAATATTTATGGTTGCTTTTATAATGTTTAATTTTACTGTTGGAGTATATAAAAACTGGGGAAATCTTTACGGAATAGGAATGGTATTTTATAGAATAATAGTAATTACAACTATTGTAGCCATAGTTTTAGGAATGTTTTATAATGAGAGAACTTGGTGTAATTTCTGTCCTATGGGAAGTATATCAGCTTTTATAACAAAAATTAGAGGTAGAAAAGTTAATATAGAAGTTTCTAATACATGTGTAAGTTGTGGTTTATGTACAAAAGTATGTCCTATGGGAATATCACCAAAGGAATATAAAAATGGTAAGGTTGAAGATAAAGATTGTATATTATGTAAGCAATGTGTTTATAAATGTCCTAAAAAATCAATAGAATTATCTAAATAATGTGGCACAAGCCTTAATTTAAAATTTGAATTAAGGCTTGTGTTAATATTTTTAAATGAATTATGGAAGTAATTTAACATATTCAACAATAGGCTGTATAAATGATTTATCAGTAAAATCAACAACACTACCATAAGTAGCAATTAATTCCTTATCATCATTTTTTAAGGTTTTAGGATCTTTTTTGCAAAGCATTTTATACATCATCTTCATCATAATTTTATGAATAAAATTAAGTTTTTTATAATCAATGCCTCCACGTAAATGGAAAACTTTAATTTTATCTTGCATTTCAGTTGAAAGTACCTTATTTAAAGAATCCTTAATATGAGCAATATTTTCTTTATCACTAGTATCAGCTAATCCACAAGTAAATAATATTAAATTCTTATTAGAAATTTTATGAAAATTCTTTGTAATTAACTTTATTCCACTTACGCCTCCAGCATAAAGTCCGCCACCATAAATAATGGTATCATAACCTAAAAGTTTATCTATGGTTGTATTTTTCTTTTCAATTAAATCACAAGAAAGTTCTTCAGATAGCCACTTAGCATATTTTTTAGTTGAACCATATTTAGACTCATATACAACAACAGTCCTATTCATAATTGATCCTCCATGAATTTTAAAATAATTAGTTATATTTTAACATTTACTAATATATGGTTACAAATTTGTTTTTATTTATATAGTCTAAAAATAATATGATGATCTTTTACAAGGGTATTTGTTATTCAAGTATAGTAGCCATATCCTAGGTTAATTCTTTTTTACCATTCTTTATCCATGTATTGATAATTCTCAATTACTATTAAACATAGCTTAATAAAATGATAAAAATAATAAAAGTAATTAGCTAAAAATAAAAGACAATTATTATACATAAATTTACAAATATGATATAATATTCTGTAGGCAATAGTAATAAGAATATGGGGTATAATATATGGAAGCATTTTGTTTAAGGTTTTATGAGGCATGCACAAAGGTATATATCAAAGGAAAGATAATTAATAAGAAATCAGAGTTGTTAGGTAAAAAAATTACGTGTTGCAAGTAGAAAGAAGATTTTCTAAGAAAGGTTTAAAGAAATTAATCATTCCTTTGATTATAGAACAATTATTAGCAGTTACTGTTGGATTTGCTGATACTATAATGGTTTCAAGTGTGGGAGAAACAGCAGTTTCGGCAGTTTCTCTAGTTGATACAATAAATATATTATTAATTAATATATTTGCAGCACTAGGTACAGGAGGATCAGTAGTAGCAGCACAATTTATTGGACAAGACTCTAGAAAAGAAGCAAGAGAGTCAGGAAAGCAATTAATTCTAATTACAGGCTTATTATCCGTTGTTATTATGATAATTTGTTTACTATTAAATGGACCATTACTAAGTTGTATTTTTGGTAGCGTTGATTATCATGTTATGGAAGGAGCTAAAACATATTTTTTTGTAACAGCAATTTCTTATCCTTTTATTGGATTATATAATTCTGGAGCAGCTTTATTTAGGGCTATGGGGAATTCAAAAATTTCAATGGTTAATGCTACCATTATGAATATAATAAATATTATATTAAATGCTGTATTTATTTTTGGTTTTGGACTTGGAGTATTTGGGGCAGCATTTGCAACACTTATTGCAAGAATAGTTACAAGTATACTTATTTTGATAATGCTAAAAAATAGAAAGAATATTATATATATAAATAATTATCATAGTTTTAAGTGGAATTGGTTTTATATTAAAAAGATTTTATTTATTGGAATACCTTCTGGTTTAGAAAATGGAATGTTTCAATTAGGTAAAATATTAGTTCAAAGCTTAATTGCAACCTTTGGCACATATGCAATAGCAGCAAATGCTGTTAGTAATAATATTGCTCAAATGATGATTATACCTGGATCTGCCATAGGGCTTTCACTAATAACAATTGTTGGACAATGTGTAGGTGCTGATGAATATGATCAAGCTAAATTTTATGTGAAAAAACTAATGAAAATGACATATATTTGGATGGGGATTATTAGTATATTAGCAGTTATATTATGTCCTGAACTTTTAAAATTATATTCTTTATCTAAAGAATCAACAGAACTTGCAAAGAAATGTATTTGGATTCATGGAATATTTGGAATGATTATCTGGCCAATAGCATTTACATTACCGAATGCCTTACGAGCTGCTAATGATGCTAAATATACAATGATAGTATCTATATGTTCTATGTGGACGTGTAGATATTTATTGAGTTTTGCATTAGGAAGATATTTAGCTTTAGGTCTTGTTGGAGTATGGCTAGCTATGATTGTTGATTGGTTCATTCGTTCATTTTTCTTTATTTATAGATATCATAGTGGTAAATGGCAAAATAGAAAATTAGTATAAGTATTTGAGGATATAGTTATAGGATATCTTTTAAACTATTGATGATAATTAACTAATATAAAACTGATAAGTTTGTACTTATCAGTTTTATATTAGTTATGAATTGAATTATCAATAGCAATAACTGCTGATAAAAATAAATCAGCATTATCTTCGTCAAAAATATCAATTCTATATTTGTCTTTAATGTTGAATGTTGTCTTAGTTATCTTTGCAACAGTAATTCCATTGTTACAAATAGTAAAATCATTTGCCATTATATCTCCAGAAACTAAATAATTATGTTTATTAGTAACTATTGATATCTTAGGTTTAATAGATGTCATATGTCGTTTAATTGATGCTAAATTTTCACCACCACAATAAATTGTATATTTGTCTGAAATAAACCCTGTTTTTTTCTTAATAACACTAAATTCACTTCCATCTAATCTATGTATATACAAGTTATGCCTTATAGATAAAATGCTACCGAATAATTTATCTAAAATCGAAAGTATCCCTTTTGTAGTAACTTCTAAGCAAGGTTGCTTATGAGAATTATAAATATAATACTTACTATTTAAGGATAGTAACTTTTGCTCAATATAATATATTTTAATGTAAAATCCCCCTATAAAAAACCTTATAAAAATATTTTATTATGGTTTAAAGATATATTTGCATATCCATGGCTGTGGCTCTACAAACTTTTTCGTCTCCACAAACTTCAAGCATATTATAACCTAAATTTCAGAAAACAACAAAATATCAACATTTGTTTAAACTTGTAAGATATTCAGTATTTAATGTACTTACTGAATTAATTATTTTAACAACTTCGCTAGGTGATTCTGGTAAGTCATTTTCAAGCCAGGTTTCAATAATTGAAATACATCCTCCAATGATATATCTTATATAGTAGTTATAGTAGGATTTATCAAAGTTATCAGATGCAGCATATATATGATCAAGATTAGCTTTACTAGCAATAAATATTAATTTATCTAAAAGCTTAGTATCGTTATGTTTGCAAATTAGAATTTTACATAGTTCTTTATTCTCTGCAATTAATTCAAGAACCTTAAGTAATAATAAATCTGGATAATTCTCTACGGGAGTTTCATCAATATATTTAATGATTTGAGAGAATAATTCATTTTCCATAGATTGAAGCAAATCATAAGCATCTTTATAATGTGTATAAAAAGTTCCCCTATTAATATCTGCATCTTTACATATATCTGTAACTGTGACTTGATGAATTTCTTTATTTTCAAGAAGCTTAAGTAAACTTTCTTTAATAATCTTTTTTGTGTATAAAATTCTACGATTTCCTTTAATACCTGCCATGGATAATCTCCTTTGTTAGTAAATTTAAATAATTTATGAACAAGCATTATTTAATAGACAAAAATGCTTTTTATGTACAATTAATAACATTGAAAAAATATGTGATTATTGTCTATAAGATTATATTAACTTATACTATATATTATATTATTAAATGAACAAACTGTCTATTTAATAACAGTAGCATAATGGAGGAATAAAATGTCGTATATAAGGATTAAAGATTTGTACAAAAAATATAAAGTTGGGGAAACAGAGGTTGTAGCTAATAATGGAGTTTCTTTTTCTATTGAAAAAGGAGAGTTTGTCGTTATTTTAGGACCAAGTGGAGCTGGAAAGTCAACTGTACTTAACATTCTTGGTGGAATGGATAATTGTGATGATGGTGAGATAATAGTTGATAATATTAATATTTCTAAATTTAATAATAAACAGCTTACTAAATATAGAAGAGATGATGTTGGATTTGTATTTCAGTTTTATAATCTAGTACAAAACTTAACTGCAAAGGAAAATGTAGAGCTTGCTACTCAAATATCTAAAAATGCTTTAGATGTAGATAAAACACTTGAATTGGTAGGACTTGATCATAGAAAAGATAATTTTCCATCTCAATTATCTGGTGGTGAACAACAAAGAGTATCTATTGCAAGGGCTGTAGCAAAAAATCCTAAATTATTGCTTTGTGATGAACCAACAGGTGCTTTAGATTATAATACAGGAAAACAAGTTTTAAAAACACTTCAAGATACATGTAGAGAAATGGGAACAACAGTTATAGTTATAACTCATAACTCTTCAATAGCACAAATGGCAGATAGGGTTATTAAGATTAATGATGCAAAAGTTAGAAGTGTAGAAGTTAATAGTAATCCTATTCCAGTTGAAAATATTGAATGGTAGAGGTATAGAGTGATGGAAATTAAGGCATGTAATAAGTTAACGGTAAGAGAAATTCTATCATCAAAAGCAAGATTTTTTTCAATATTAATAATTATTCTTTTAGGGGTGGCTTTTTACTGTGGTATAAAATCTTCAGGACCAGATATGAATAAAGCCATAAATAATTTATATGATGAATATAAGCTTATGGATAGCAAAATAGTATCAAATTTTGGAATAGATGATAAAGATATTGATGTACTTAGAAATGATGATAAAATATTAGATTTTTATGCTACACATAGTATAGATGTAAATCTTACTAATACAAGTAATGTAGTAAAATTTATGGAATATAATAATGAAAGCAATATAAATGATTTTATTGTTGTTGAAGGTAGATTGCCAGAAAAGAGTGGAGAAATAGCAATAGATGAAGAAGCTTTAAAGATTAATAGTGACATAAAGCTTGGTGAAGAATATGTAATTGATACTGATGAAGATACAATGAAGTCTTTTAATAAGACAAAGTTTAAAATAGTTGGTATTGTAAGAAGTCCAATGTACATAGAAAAAGGCTCTAGAGGTATAACTTCAATTGGTAAGGGAAGTATTGATTATTTTGCAGTATTAAATAGTTCAGATATATCAATGGATGCATATACAGAATTATATGTAAGATTTAAAAATGTACAGGGACTTGATGGATATAGCAAAGAATATGCAGAGCTAATGGAAGAAAACAATGAATATCTTGAAAGCTTATATTCAAATAGAAGAGAAGAAAAAATTGAAGAAATAAAGGAAGAAATACAAAGTCAAATACTTCAAAGTATGGGGTCAGTTAGTGAAATTCCATTAGAGTATCAAGAAGATACTTCAATGAATTTAGATAGTTTAGAGTATTATGTTTTTGATAGAACTGATAATACAGGATATTCTGGATATAAGGATTCTATAAATAGTTTAGATAAAATTGCGTCAGTATTACCGGTATTTTTCTTCTTATTAGCATTAATGATTTGTTTAACAACAATGACAAGAATGGTAGAAGAAAATAGAGTTGAAATAGGAACTTTAAAAGCATTAGGATATGGTAATTTTGAAATATCTAAGAAATATATAATATATGCATCACTTGCAAGTATTTCAGGATGTATCTTAGGAATACTAATAGGATCTAATATACTTCCTAGTGTAATTAGTAATGCTTATGAAAGTTTATATAGTTTACCTAAAGTAAGTATACATTATTATAATTCTTATATAATTCAGTCAATGGTAGTATCAATATTATGTACTGTAGGAGCAAGTTTATTTGTTATATCAGTTGAGCTTAAAGATAAGCCATCAAATTTAATGAAAGTAAAAGCTCCAAAGGTAGGTAAAAAGATACTTTTAGAAAGAATAACACCATTATGGAAAAGATTAAACTTTAATTATAAGGTTACATTTAGAAATATATTTAGATATAAACAACGTATGATAATGACTGTATTAGGAATTTCAGGATGTATGGCAATACTTGTCACAGGTTTTGGACTTAAGGATTCAAATGTAGGTGTAGTTAAAAGACAATTTGAACATCTTTGGAATTATGAAGCTATGGTAATAGTTGATTCAGATTCTGCAGATGAAACAAATAATAAATATAATGATGTTTTAGAAGGATTACCTGGATATGAAAGTAGTTTAAATTTACATCAAGAATCAGTAACTTTTAGTAAAAAAGATATGAATAATCAAGAAGCAACAGTATATGTGCCAGAAGATACAAATAAATTAGGTGATTTCATAACTTTAAATGATAGAAAAACAGGTGAAGAATATAAAATATCAAATGATGGTGTTATCATAACTGAAAAATTAGCTAAACTTTTAGGTGCATCTACAGGAGATGTTATAACATTAAAAGATGATAGTAATAACACTTATGAAATTAAAATAGATAAAGTAGCTGAAAATTATGTTAAGCATTTTATTTATATGTCAAAAGAATATTATGAAAAAGTATTTGGAAAAGAACCTATATATAATACACAATTATTAAATATAGATAAAGATAATGCTGATGAAGATGAAATATCATCAAAACTTTTAGAATGTGAAAATGTAATAAATGTTACATTAACTTCTAAAATGCAAAAAACAATGGAAGAATCAACTGCAAATATGAATTTAGTTATGATTGTAATAATTGTATCAGCAGGATGTTTAGCTTTTGTAGTTTTATACAATTTAAATAACATAAATGTATCAGAACGTATAAGAGAGTTATCAACTATAAAAGTTTTAGGTTTCTTTGATGATGAAGTAACTATGTATATTTTAAGAGAAAATGTAATATTAACTCTATTAGGAACAATTACAGGTTCGGTTTTAGGAAAAATGTTACATGCATTTATAATTTATACATCAGAAACAGATACTATGATGATGTATCCTAATGTTTCAATAACTAGTTATATAATATCGGCAGGAATAACTATATTATTTTCAATAATAGTTATGGTTATAATGCACATAAAATTGAAGAATGTTGATATGATAGATGCATTAAAGTCTAATGAATAATAAATGATTTTTAATGTAGTTGTGTAAAATAAAATTTAAATATAAATATAAATAATAAAACCTCAAGGAGATAAAAACCTTGAGGTTTTATTGTTTTAATAAATAAATTTTAAAAATTATCTTGACTTGGAGTTAACTCCAAGGAATATCATGAAGTTATTGTAAGAAGTTTATAAAAATTTACAATTAATTAATTGTGTTAATAAAGAAGTAAGCTATATTACTGAATTTAAAAATGGAGGGTTATATGGATAAAAATAATAAGAAAAGTTTAGTGGTGTATTTCTCTCGTAAAGGGCAAAATTATTGGATCAAGTGTTAAAAAGTCTGAAACAAATATTAAAAATTGGATTATGAAAGGGTGAAATAAAAATGGCAATTACAGATAAAGCAAAGGAATATCATGAAAGGATGTTTCCAGGTTATGTTTCTAATTTTCTTGAAACAGATCCAGAGTTTATAGAGATATTTGATAACTTTGCCTTTGATGAAGTAGTAAATGTAGATGATTTAGATAATAAAACAAGATTTATAGCAATTTTATCAACACTTATTGGATGTCAAGGTATTGATGAATATAAAGCTATGGTTCCAGCAGCACTTGAGTTTGGAGTAACAGCAGTTGAAATTAAAGAAATTGTATATCAATCAGTTGCTTATTTAGGTATTGGACGTGTATTTCCTTTCTTGAAAGTTACAAATGAAATACTTGAATCAAGAGGAATTAAATTACCACTTGAGGGACAGTGTACTACTACAAGAGAAAATAGGCGTGAAGCTGGTACAAAGGCTCAAGTAGATATTTTTGGAGAAAACATGAAAGATTTTTGGAAGTCAGGGCCAGAGGAAAGTCGACACATTAATTATTGGTTAGCAGCTAATTGTTTTGGGGATTATTATACAAGAACAGGACTTGACTATAAACAAAGAGAAATGATTACTTTTTGCTTTTTAGCAGCACAAGGTGGCTGTGAACCACAATTAACATCACATGCTGCTGCAAATATTAAATTAGGAAATGATAAAAATTTCTTAATTAAAATAATTTCTCAATGCTTACCATACATCGGATATCCTCGTTCTTTAAATGCATTAAGATGTGTTAATGATGCAGCAAAATAGTTTTATAAATATATCAAAGTAAATAAAAGGGAGAAATATATTATGGATAATCGCACTTGGTTAATTACAGGGGTAAGTAGTGGCCTGGGATATGAAATGACAAAGCAACTATTAGAAAATGGAGATACAGTTATTGGTACTGTACGTAATACTAAAAAGGTGGAATATTTAAAAGAAAAATATAAGGATACATTTGATTGTCAGATACTTGATGTTACAGATGTACCAGCTATTCATAAAGTAGTAGATGAAGCTTTTAAAAAGCATGGAAAGATAGATGTAGTTATTAGCAATGCTGGATATGGTTTATTTGGCTGTGCAGAAGAATTATCTGATGATGAAATTAATCATATTATTGCAACTAATTTAACAGGTTCTATTATGCTAATTAAATCTTCATTACCATATTTACGTATGCAAGGTGGAGGCCGTATTATACAAATTTCATCTTATGGTGGTCAAGTAGCATTCCCTGCAAATTCAATGTATCATGCTACAAAGTTTGGTATTGAAGGATTTTGTGAGTCAGTTGCTCAAGAAGTGGGACAGTTTAATATAGGTATTACTTTAGTAGAACCAGGTGGAGCAAGAACAGAATTTAGATATGGCAGTGCTAAAGTTGCTAATCTTATGCCAGAATATGAATCATGTCATGGATTTTTAGATATGTTAGATGCTTCTAAGGGCCTTGCACCTGGAAGTCCTTCAAAAATGGCACAACGTATTATTGAAAGTGTAGACAGGTCGTCAGAAACACTTCGTATGATTCTTGGATCACAAGCACTTTCGACAACTGTTACAAGATTAAAAGAGCGTATTGCCGAGTATGAAACACAAACAGAGCTTGCAGCATCAACAGATATTATTGAATAAAAGAAGGGAGGTATTAGTGGAAATTGAATTCTTATAATGAATTTAGCCACTAAATATAAAAATGAGTGATAACAAAAATTTAAGTGTATTTAAAATTGGAGAACCATTACCAGAAATGTTTTCTAAGTACTTTATAGGAAATGCATATTTGAATATGTTAACAACTAAAGGAGTTAGTATTGGAAATGTAACTTTTGAACCAGGATGTCGTAATAATTGGCATATACATCATAAGGGTGGACAAATTTTACTTGTTACTGGTGGAAGAGGCTATTATCAAGCTTGGGGAGAAGAAGCAATAGAATTAAAAGCTGGAGATGTTGTTAATATTCCTGCTGAAGTTAAACATTGGCATGGTGCATCAAAGGATAGTTGGTTTTGTCATCTTGCAATTGAAGTACCTGCTGAGGGTGCAAGCAATGAATGGCTTGAAGCAGTAACTGATGAAATATATAACAAATTAAAATAGTAGGGGGTAAGATATGAGTAAGAAGGTATTAATTTTATCTACAAGTCCAAGAAAAGGTGGAAATTCAGATTTACTTTGTGATGAATTTATGAGAGGTGCAAAAGAAAGTGGAAATGATGTTGAAAAGATTTTTATAGCACAGAAAAAGATAAATTATTGTATAGGCTGTGGAGTATGTAATTCTACTCATAAATGTGTTCAAAAAGATGATATGGCAGAAATTCTTGATAAAATGGTTTCTGCTGATGTAATTGTTTTAGCTACACCAGTATATTTTTATTCAATGGATGGACAGTTAAAAACTCTTATTGATAGAACTGTACCAAGATATACAGAGATTTCTAATAAAGATTTTTATTATATTATGACTGCCGCTGATACAGATAAAAATATGCTCCATCGTACAGTAGAAGCAATTCGTGGCTTCACAGAAGATTGTCTTCAAGGGGCAAAAGAAAAAGGAATTATTTATGGAACAGGAGCATGGCAAAAGGGAGAAATTAAAAATACTAAAGCTTTTCTAGAAGCTTATGAACTTGGGAAGAATGTATAAAGTAGAATAAATTATTAATTAAATTTACAAAGATTATATTAAAATATAGAAGAATATTAAAGGAATATATACAGAGATAATTCTAAATGATTAAATTCATATGGAATTATCTCTTATTTATTTC
Source organism: Clostridium celatum (assembly GCF_021412605.1). Taxonomy (NCBI): domain Bacteria; kingdom Bacillati; phylum Bacillota; class Clostridia; order Eubacteriales; family Clostridiaceae; genus Clostridium; species Clostridium celatum. The sequence goes on along the minus strand of NZ_JAJKGM010000046.1, from coordinate 90 downwards.
ATGTAATTATATAATAATGGTGTTAGTATAAAGTAGTGGACACATTAAATCGAACTAAGTAAAATAATATTTAGTTAAGAAAGGATGTGT